>JAOZKL010000004.1:19548-23266 GCA_029935375.1 Patescibacteria group bacterium
TTATATCAATACCGCTACCGACATAAGTGCTTACTTGTTCATCTAATTCTGTGTATTTGTAGTTTTTTGTATCTATATTACCAAGTAGAGCTGTCAATATCTCAACCCATTGCAGGTCTTGCCATTGGAAATGGCTTATATCGAATTTTAGATTTGTTGTAACAATCTCGCTATTTTTTAATTCTCCGAATGTATAATTTTCATCTTGTTTTATATCAGTTTGTACAACATCTCTTGTTATCTGACTTGATTTGATGTGTGGGATTTTTTCTATATCTTCTTTTTTATCAATTTGTTTTTGCAATTTTTTTAGCTCTGCTGTGTCATCTTTAATTTTATCAATTTCAGATTTGCTTAGATTTGATTTGATTTTTGCTAATTCTTTTTTAAGTTTATCATTATTTTTTTCATTGAGCCCAACAACTGGCTGCATTTCTAGCTCAAATACATTATCATTGTCTATCCAAAACTTTTTTATTAGATTTGTAAAGATTCCAAAATTATCGTTTTCTATTTCTCTTCTTAATTCTTTAAAAATATCTAAAAACTTCATTTCATCTGCAACGTTTTTCTCATATAACCAGCTTTCTGCAATTGCTGAGATATATTTCATACCCATGGGTTGCAATCCTCCTTTAATTTTTTGATTGAATTCCATTTCATTAAGCTTTGCGATTAGTAGCTTTTTTGGTGGGGAGTTGATAAAATCTTTAATACATTGCTGTATTGTATTGTATATTTCTTTTCTAGATTTAGGCTTACTGTCTTCTGCCTGAATTGTCCATTGCGTTGGATTATTTGTAACGCCCATCCAGATATCCTTCGCCAATTTTTTCTTTATCACCTCCCTTTTTAGTGGTGAGGCGCTCTTGTTGGCAATAACACTACAAATCATAGTTGCTATTATATGTTCCTTTTTGTTGAGTTCAAAATTATTTACAGAGTATGTATATATATGTTTATCGTCTTTTTCTTGTTCTTGTGAAATTGAGAATTGCTCTATTATCCTAGCTCTCTTTTTTATAGGTTTTGGTTTTGAGTATTTGTATTTCCCTGTTTTGCTATATTCATTTACATAATTGTCTACAACTTTTAGTGTTTTGATAATATCAAGATCGCCATAAAGATATACAGAAGCGTTACTTGGGTGGTAGTATTGTTTATGGAATTCGATGAACTTTTTTTGATTTAGTTCAGGTATTGCTTTTGGGATTCCACCAGATTCAAACCCATATGGTGTGCCAGCAAACAAGTTTTTATTTATGTGATATTCTATAAGATTGTCTGTGTCTGACATCGCTCCTTTCATCTCGTTATATACGATACCTTGATATTCTAGGTTGTTATTTTTATCAAACTCATAATGCCAACCTTCTTGTTTTAATTTATTATCATCTTGCAATAACAGCGGATTGAGTACGGCGTCCATATATACATTTATAATGTTTTCAAATTCATCTTGATTTTTCGTTGCTATTGGATATAGTGTTTTATCAGGATATGTCATTGCGTTTATAAATGAGTTGTATGAATTTTTAACCAAATCTACAAAAGGTTCTTTTATTGGGTATTTTTTGGATCCTGTTAATACAGAGTGCTCCATAATATGTGGGATACCGCTATCATCATCTGGAGGGGTTGCAAATGCTATAGAAAAAACTTTATCAATATTGTCATTTTTAATAAAATATAGCGACGTTTTTGTTTTGTTGTGTTCAAAGATGTGCAAATCTCCGTCAATTTCTTCGATAGTTTCTACTGATTTTAGTATAAAGTTTTCGTATTTTCCTCCAATTTCTAGTTTTGTCATAATAATATTTTTTATAATTCCCTGTTTAATAGGTAGTTTGCAAATTGAGTTATAATTTTTAATTCTTTTTCGTTTCCAAATTTCTCTTCTAGTTCTTGGATGCTTTCGCTTGTCAGAAAGTTGCAATAGTTTCTTATACTTGCCAACGTTTCTGTTTCTTTTATTTTCGTTTGGATCCAGATTATATCATCTTTGGTAACACAATTTTTGTTATCATATATCTCCTCCATTTTAATCCGATCTTCTTTTGTACACACTTGCCAGGTTTTATATATCATTAAAGTTCTCTTTTTTTCAATAACATCAGAACCAAATGTTTTTCCTGTTTTGTCACTATCGCCAAATACATCAAGGATATCATCAACAAGTTGAAACACTAATCCAATTTTCTCTCCAGCGTTTTCCAATGTATCTATTTGTTCTTTATTTGCTTTGGCAAGTATAGCTCCCATCATCAAAGGTTTTTGTATAGAATAATTTCCGCTTTTATTTTTTAACATTTTAATAATTTTAGTTTCCTCAAGCTCTTCTAATTTTGCCATACCAGTGCCCAGTGTATCATCCAATTGCCCTCCAATTAATTCAAACTCCATTTTATTAAAAATTTTCCTAACTTCTACAGTTGTCATTTCCAAGTTTTCTCTTGCCAGATGATATGCATAATCTCCAGCTAGTATAGCTGCACTTGTTCCGTTGTGTTCCCAATGGTTTGTATTGTTGTTTTTGTATTCATTTTGATACTGACTTTGTATCGTAGGTTGCCCTCTTCTTATACAAGATCTGTCTATAATATCATCATGGATCAATGCAAAAGCGTGTAATAGCTCTAGGCTAATGCCAAGAGAGATTGCTTGCTTATAATTATTTCCTCCACAGAGTTTATAACTATAATATACCAAGAAAGGCCTTACCCTTTTGCCTCCATTTTTAATAATTCTTTTTACCTCTAATAAATTTTTTACAGCTTCTTTGTTTAGTGTTTTGCTTTCTTCTATCTTTCTATCAAGATAGTTTAATAGCTCTATATCAAATTTTTTTGTAAATTCTTGCATCTTTGTTTTGATATTCATACTTGGGAAGATGTTTCTACATTACTACTTTTTTGTCAATATTTAGTTATAAAAAAACAACTTCAAAAGAAGTTTAATCAAAAATGGTGGACCCTACCAGAATCGAACTGGTTACCTCTTGCGTGCAAAGCAAGCGCTCTAGCCAAGTGAGCTAAGGGCCCGTATGTAAAATCCATATAAACTTATAATAAAACTGTCTTTTTGTCAATAGTATTTCAGTTTTATATAAAAATGGGGCGACTGACCGGAATTGAACCGGCGACCAATGGTACCACAAACCATTGCTCTACCACTGAGCTACAACCGCCATATTATAAACACCTGTAAAATTACAGATACTTGAAATTGTCATATTTACTAGATTTTGTCAAGATTTGATTTGCTTATTGTTTTTACCAATAAAATGGCCAGAACCACCCTCCTATTTTTCTTTGATTGCTTATCTTCCACTCGACTTCATTGATTGAGGTTATTTCGTTTTGTGTATTGTCTTGGCGGTTGTTATATAAACAATAAACTTGCAGCTCTCCTTTTGCTTTTAGATATTTAACTATTTTGGTTTTTCTAAGGTCTGAGTTTTTTTCTTTGCAAAACACGCTTGTATCTGTTTTTATGTTCTTTATTGCCTCGTTAGATAGAATCGCTTGAAAATATGGTATGAATAACACAAAATATAGTATTAAGATCGCCATAATTGGCATTATTATTATATTTATATCCTGTCCTTTCTTCATATTCTTTATTTTATAATAAACCAAATCTGATCTGCTATCAATTCATTCGTGGTTTTGTTGTTCCATGTATTTTGTGAAATCTTTGCTTGTATCCATAAGTTTTT
>JAOZKL010000004.1:23366-27988 GCA_029935375.1 Patescibacteria group bacterium
TTGTAATTTGACCTTGTTTTATATTAATTATTTCTTGCCTGTTGTATATTTTTTGTAATTCTTTTGGAATATTTTTATTAACAGATGTTTGATTAGCATCAATTCTTTTAGCTTGTTTGTTTAGCTCAACTTTCATTCCTTTTTCTATTTCTTGTATCTTTTCTTTTTCTGCGCTAAATCCTGCAGCTCCCGGATGTCCACCAAATTTTACAAACTTATCTTCTATCTCTTTCATTGCATTGGGTAGGTGATAACCCTCTGGCGCTCTGCAACTACCTCCTATTTGTCCATTTTCTTCGTTAGAGACTACAATACAAGGTTTGTTATATTTATTCACCAATCTAGATGCTAACAATCCTATTATACCTTTGCTCCATTCCCCTTCCAGCCATATTACAGGTTCTTTGTTATTAACTTGATTTTCTGCTTCTTGTTCCACCTCTTCTAGAATATCTTTAACCATTTGCTTTCTTTTTTGGTTTGTTTCAATCAGTGTAGCCGTGGTTTTTTTTGCATCTTTTTCTGTTTTGGATAGCAGGCACTCTATTGATAATTTTGCATGGCTTACTCTGCCAGAGGAGTTTAGTATTGGTGAATATGTAAAGCCGAGGTCTTGAGATGTTAGTTTGTAATTTTGTTCCATTTTTTCTTTTAGTCCACTTTGTTTTGTTAGTTCTTCCAGTCCTTTTATGTTGTGCTGATTTTTTTGTAGCACTTGGATACCTGCCTTTATCAACATTCTATTGGTTTGCTCTGTTACACTCTGGCAATCTGCTATTGTCCCGATGGCAACTACACTTAGAGTTTGGTTAAACTTTCTGATAATATCAGTACTTTTTTGTTCTTTACTAAAAATATTATTATTTTGATCAATTTCCAACATAAAATATGCCAGCCAGAGTACACTAAACCATGCAACTGTAGCTCCAACAGCTGATTGACTTAAAAAAGTCTTTGATATTGGTTTTTGCACTATGTTTTGAACAGCTTTTCTTGTTTCTACATCAAAATGCTTTGTATAGTCTTCTAGATTTTGTTCTTCTTTTGTTCTTCTTTTATTTTTTAATTCTTCATTGTTATCAAAAACACCTACCATTTGTGGGTTTAGCACGCCAAGAGCCTCTGGAATATCTCCGCTTAGGTGATGATGATCTGTGATTATAAGATCGCAATTTGGATGATTTTTTACTATTTCAGCTTCTTCTGTAGAGTTTATACCACAATCTACACTGATTATAAGATTATTTTCTTCGGCTAGTTTGGTTATAGCTTTTGTATTCATTCCATAGCTTTCTGTAAACCTATCTGGAGTATAAAAACTAATATTATCATAATCGAATCCAAGATATATCAGCCCCCAGTACATCGCAGCTGTTGCAGTTACAGCATCTGTATCATAATCTGCGTATATACAAATTTTTTCATTTTCTTTCAGTGCTTTTAGCATTCTCACACAAAATATATCTATATCATATATATATGGCAGATTTTTGCGATACTGGGAAACATCAAATGATGTAAAAAAAGTTTCTAATTTTGGTTCTTGTTTTTTATTAGAAAACCTTTTGACATATTCTAAAAGAATAGAATTCATAAATATATTAGGCCTTAACTTTTTCAAATTGTCAACTATCAAAAAATGGTCTTGCACAAACAGATGAAGTGTGTTTGACTGTGTTTTGCAACTTTTATTATATAATCATTTGCAAAATGGATAAAATAGTTAGTTTTTTTGATCGATGACTTTTTTGATTTCATGAATGAACAATTTTTGTAGCTCTTATGACATTAGTTTGATCTGTAATATGAGGCGCTACTTGAAAAGGTTGGTTATGAACACTCATTTGATGAGTATTGTGATTTGCTCTTGCGGGTTGAATGTTTTTTTTATCTCGTAATTAGTAGATATAATATCTACAATTTCCCCTGTACATTGGTTATGGGGGATTTTTCTTGCCATCTTCTATAATTTATTGTACAATTTGTTTGTGAAGAATTTTGTTATAACTACAACAACTACAACGACCTGCAAAAGTAGGGGGTAGTTACTGTTGACAATAATACAAATTCATCAAATACTATTCCCATTAAGGGATTTTTTTTATTAATAAAATATATAATATGTCAAAAGAATTAGAGATAAAACGGCACTCAATGGCTCATCTTGTTGCAGCTGCGGTTCAAGAAATGTTTCCAGAAGCTCAGTTTGGAGTAGGTCCTGTTATAGAAAATGGTAACTATTATGATTTTGTATTGCCTAGAACATTGATTCCGGAGGATTTGCCTTTGATTCAAAAACATGTTAAAAAAATGTTAAATCGAAGGTTAAAATTTAAAAAAGATATTTTAGATATTGGAGATGCAATGATTTTGTTTGAAAAGCTTAATCAGCCATTTAAAGTTGAGCTACTTAAAGATATCAAAGAAAAAGGAACTACAAAACTAAATCCAGAAGAAATAGAAGCATTTGACGGCAAGCCAGAAATTACAATATATCGTATAGTCGACGAAAAAACAGGAGCTGTTTTGTTCACAGATCTTTGTCGTGGTCCCCATGTGGATGATGTGTCAGAATTGAAAGGTCTTGGTTTTAAACTAGACAAATTTAGCGGCGCATATTGGCGTGGAGATCAGAAGAGAAATATTAATATGCAAAGGTTGTATTCTCTAGTTTTTGATTCCAAAGATGAATTAAAAAAATATCAACAACAACGAATAGAAGCTCAAAAGAGAGACCATCGTAAAGTTGGAAAGGATTTGGAAATTTTTACAATATCTGATGAAGTTGGGGCGGGGCTTCCTTTATACTTGCCAAATGGTGGAAAACTGCGTAATTTATTAGAAAAATATATGCAACAGGAGGCAGAAGAGGCTGGTTATATGTATGTTTATACTCCTCATATTGGAAAATCAGATTTATTTGCAAAGTCTGGTCATCTAGATCATTATCGAGATGGAATGTTTGCACCTATTAGTATGGTCAATCTTGATGGTGAGGGTGAGATAGATGGCAAGGTGGAGCAGTTTTATCTCAAGCCAATGAATTGTCCAATGCATCATCAGATTTACTTAAATAAGCCTCGTTCATATCGTGAGTTGCCTTATAAGCTTTTTGAATACGGAACTGTTTATCGTTATGAAGAGAGTGGGACATTGACAGGTCTGATTAGAGTTCGTGGCTTTACTCAAAATGATGCACATGTTTATTGTGCTCCAACTCAGCTAAAAGATGTTATTGAAGAGGCTCTTAACAGGTTTACAAGGGCTTATCAAGATCTTGGTATAAAAGATTATAAGATACGATTTTCTCTTCCAGATTTTGAAAACGATGAAGAAAAATACGGGAAGGAAACTGAGGAGTGGAAAGATAGTGTAAAAGCAATGAGAAAATCCTTGGATGAACTAGATGTTGATTATTATGATGCTGTAGGAGAAGCTGCTTTTTATGGTCCCAAGATAGATATTCAAGTTCGTAATGTTAACGGTAAAGAAGATTCTTTATCTACTATTCAGGTTGATTACTCCATCGCTCCAAAATTTGGAATTACATATAAAGATGCTGATGGGGAGCAGAAGACTCCTGTTATTATTCATATGGCTCTCATGGGTAGTGTGGATAGATTTATAGCATTTATGATAGAGATGACCGGTGGAAGGTTCCCATTTTGGATTGCTCCGGAACAAATAAGGATTCTCACAATCAATGATGCTGTTGCTCCTTATGTAGAGAAAGTTAGAAAAGTTTTGAAGGAAGTTGTTCTAATGAAACCATTAAAATATAATGAGTTGAGAATTGCAGTTGATTATCGTAATGAGTCCTTGAATCGTAAAATTCGTGATGGGCAATTACAAAAAATCCCTGTTATGTTGATAGTCGGTCCACAGGATGAAGCTGAGCAGGTTGTATCCGTGCGGACACAGAAAGGTGAAGAAA
The DNA here is from genome assembly GCA_029935375.1 of Patescibacteria group bacterium. Taxonomy (GTDB): domain Bacteria; phylum Patescibacteriota; class JACMRA01; order JACMRA01; family JACMRA01; genus JAOZKL01. The sequence continues at coordinate 27,301 of JAOZKL010000004.1, forward strand.
AAGTGAAGCTATCAGATTTGGTTGAGTTTTTTAGTAATTTCAAATAGTATTGTAATTTAAGATGCAAGAGAGAGAGAGGGGGTGTAAAAACCCTCTTTTTTTTTGCTTGTAAAAAATGTTTTTGTGTGTATGGGTGATACAACTATCGCAGATGAAGTACCTGAAATATATGATGAGAACATAAAAAATCCTCACGATATAATAGAAGACTCTCTTTTTATTTGCAGTCGTATTATTATAGCTATAAAATCTATTTGACATCCACCCCCTTGCCAATCTTTTAACTTGAAGTCTGATTGGGCACTACAAAACAAAAGCATAATTGTCCTTAAATTCTCCTCTGGAGGAGTGGCAGTGGCACACTGACGGGGTGGTTGAGTTTATCAAATTCTTAATCTATCATCAAACTTTGTTTGACAAGGCGTGGATACTGCACCTTGGCGGGCATGACAAAACAAAATAGAACAAAACACTGGATCCCGCATCAAGTGCGGGATGACACTAGAAAAACAACAGCGCTTCTACGAACTCCATAAACATCTGAAACCAATCTAAAGATTGCTTTCTCTACCAATTTTTTATTAATAATTCAATCGAATCAAGTATCGTATTTTGGGTGGCGATTTAAGGTGGCTTAAATTGTCAACCGAAGTGCAACACTTGATTTGATTAAGTTGAAAAATAGTTA
>JAOZKL010000084.1 GCA_029935375.1 Patescibacteria group bacterium
GTATAGAAGGTTGAAACTGCCCAAGCTCAGGAGATACGATATTTAGTTTAGTGTAGCGATTAACATCCATAAAACGAAGAGCGATGAAACGGTTAAACCAGATGTAGGCAACTTTTTCAACTACTTGTTCTTGTGAAGTTTTAGCTATCTCAGTAACTAACTTCTCAACAGCTTGAGGATGTTCTCTTTTTGCAGAACTATCATCAGCTAGTACAAAGTCTAGTTTGGTTTTAACAGTGTCTATAAGTATTGTTCTTGCATGTTGTGCAAATCTTTTTAGTTTTGTTGTTTCCATTTTAGACTTGTCCTAAGCTTGTGATTTTATCAACAAAATATTTAGCACTTTGACAATCTGGATGCGCTGCAGCAAGTTCAATATCAAAATTACTTTTAGAAACTTTATTAGCTAAACGAACTTTATCTCCACTTCCTCTATCGACATGCTCCACTAGCAATTCATTGATTACATCAAAAGGCATACCTTCTGTTTTTTCTGGCTCTTGGAAACTTCTACAGCCTCCTCTTGTCATACCTGAAATCAATGCATCATCAGCTAAAAACCATCCTTCAATTGCTTTTTTTGCAATGATAATAATACATGTATCACAATTGCCTAACCTTTCCTTGGTTTTAGTTATGCATGGATCACATTCTAAATCAGTTAAAATGATGATTTTATCAGGATTATGAGATTGTGCCATCTCTACAAAAGTACTCATGTTGCGTGGACATAAATTTCCTCCTCCTTCTGCATCAATGACAGGTCCTGTAGGTTCAATGTTTTTTGATTTCAACCATCCAGTTTTAATAAAACACCTCTCAACTATTATCTTTTCCACAGCACCTTCTACAATAAATGTAACCTTTACCATGGTAAACCTCCATCAAATAGGTTAGTCATCCACATCTTATCCATATTCATTTTTGTATAATCATACCTAGGAAATGATTTTTGAACATTTTTTATTTCAGTTTTACCATCGATTTTATTTACTATATATAGTTCTTGGGGTTTTGTAGCTCGCACAATACTCTCACTATGTGTATTAATAAACATATTAAACAAAGCACTTTTATCTCTAAAAATATTTATAAGTTCTGCAATAGCTTTTGGATTCAACCCTCGTTCAGGTTCTTCGATCATAATAATTCCATTTTTATTGCTATATACAATTACTAACATTGCTAGTGCATAAATAGTACCATCAGATATCAACCCAGCAGGGAACTTTTTGCGTGTTCCTTCTTCCTTGAAGGTTACTACTGTTTTATTGTTTAATCGTTCTTTTTCGATTTTTATTTTTTCCAATCCTGGTACGATCATTTGCATTAACTCTTCAATATCTTCCCTAATGAAACTATCTTTTTCAATCTTTGACAATACTGTCGTAAGATTAGATGCATATGAATCCAGCGTGTCATTTTCAAAATAGTCATCTGCTTCTCTAGCCTTATTTGGATCTATTTGATAGCGTTCTATGGCAGAAATATATTCCGATAAGTCTTTAGCTTCTTTGGAAACTAATTTTAAAATAGTTTCATCACTTGAGTAACTAATCTCTTGTTCTTTCTCTGCAATAAAAAGTTTTTCTGATACTCTTTTTGCTAATTCCTGTCCATTTTTAATAATAGTTTCATATAACATTGGTCGTTTATTCCATTGTTTAATTTCCATCTCATATTTATAAGTTTGCTCTTTTATCTCAAATTCTAAAACTGCTTTAAACTGTTTAGCATTTTCCCTTTTTAGTTTATGCGAGTGGATATTTTCATATCCATTATGCTTCTTAGTTGCATGCCGTGCACCACTCCTGATAACATCACGAATAAATTCCAGTGCTTCAAAAACATTACTTTTACCACTACCATTTGTACCTGCAAAAACAGCAAAATTTGGAATATCATCAATCTTTGTATTTACAATACTCTTAAAATTTTTTATGTGTAAACTTTGTAAACTCATTTTGTATTCCTTATGTACAAATTAACTATCATATCTGTATCCTTTTACCATCTCTGATCTCTACCAGAAGAGCATCTTTCATTTTTTGTATGTATGTATCTACATCTATCTCATCTTCAAGCCACGGCTTATTAAAATCAAGTTGCAAATCTCTAGTTTTGATATATTCTACTTTTATTGGAGGCTCATTATCTGGAGTATCTGGTGGTGTCGGAGCTACTATGGAAACGATCTCTCTAAGCATACTTTGATATTCGCGATCTTCAAATCGTCTGAAGTTATCGCTGATAACCGCTATGAGTGTTTGTGATTGCATGCTTCCTAAGAAGTCATCAAACTTCTTAAGAAATCCTTTTTTCTGTTCAGCAGATAGTTTAGCAAAATCATCCATCGCTGCAAGTCTATTTTTAAGTGTATTTACAGAAACAGAAACACTTTCAATCTCTTTTGTTAAAGCTGTAACTATCTTTTTATTAAGGGATTTCATTAGTGTTTTAGCTGTACTTAGTTTATTGTCTTTGTAGCACTCTATATCTACTAAAATATCTTCTATCTCTTTCACCTCACTATCATCTACATAAGCAAAGTTTGCTGACTGATTATCTATAAATGCAGATGCATCCTGATAAATGGCTTTGAGTGTAGCATTATTCATAAATGAAACAACAGGAGCTATGACTTTGGTTTTGTAGTTGTAGAGTTTGTCTTCATAACTCTCCAGTTCTGTAAAATACCAAGTATAGGGTTTGTTTGCCAATTCATGTAATGCAAGTATCGTCTCATCCAAACTTACCAAGAAAGGAAACTGTGATTTTTGCGCTGACAACTTCTCTAGCTCTGCAAGCTTGTCTTTAAAACCTTCTGCTGTCTCAAGGGCAAGTTCCTTGGCTTCACTGCTACGGGGAGGTGCATCAAAGAAATCTTCGTAGATCTCCTTCACTGTTCTGATCTGAGAAACAGGAATATCAGTCTGTGGCTCTATGACTATATTTGGATGCATACTGGTGTTGAGCAGGGCTTTCTC
>JAOZKL010000030.1 GCA_029935375.1 Patescibacteria group bacterium
TATGGGAAAAACTTTGCCTCTGTTTCTACTTTTACAGTTTCATATCCATCACCATCCTTTGCCAAAAAGAAAGTTTGAGTTGTTATCATTTGCCCTCCAAAGATTTTCTCACTAATTGGTTGTAGTATATAAAAAGTACGAGGCTGGTCTGGCATTGCAATCTTTTTATCTGGATTAATCTCTATTTTATCTAGTGGATTGGCAAGATCGTCTCCAACAAAGATGTGTCCACTTGGTCTCATGTGCAAATCACCAGTTACTTTTAATGTATAGATTATACCAACATCATCAAACAATGTGTCAAAATATATCTTGTTCGCATCTTTCTTTTCTATTAATTTGTTGTATTTTTCGAGTGTTTTCTCTCTATCCACCTCACCATCTGTATAATATAATTTTACAGGATTTATAGACGTAACCCTAAGGTCTTTTTCAGTTGCTGGTTTTTCAGGGTTGATCACATTCATAAAAGCAAGTGTACCAATCTGTTCTCGCAATGAAGTTGTTATTCCATCGCTGTCTTGGCTTCCTTCAACAGTAGTAGTTTTGAATGCTATGCTAAAATAATGACCTTTTGTTGCCAAGTCTTCTGGAACATCGAACTCAACATATATATCTATGTCTTCCATTGGCTCTAGTCTATATGTATCTTGACTAAATGTAACCCAATCTAGCGTTTTTATCTGATCTGTTGATAGCACATTGGTTTCTAACAGTATCGCACTTCCTTCATCATCTCCAGCTGTGAATAATTGCACAACAGGTTTTCCAATATATGTATGGTCAGGAGTATCATTGAAAATATTATATTTTTGTGTGTGTGTTTCTCCTGGTGATAATTGTACACTGATTACAGGAGGGGTGATTGTAAACCCTCTATTTTTTGTCACTGTCTCTGCAGATATATCCATTGTACCAAATATAGAAATAGATAGTGCCATGCATAAAATACCTATAAGAGCTATGATATTTTTTCCTTGTTTTTTTATTTTGTTTAAAACCATATTACTTTAAATAATACTAACAACTGAACAATTAAATTATAATTTTGTCAAGAGAGGTCTTTTAATAATATGTTTTTTTATAATTGTTTTTTTAACCTTGTTTTATTCTACTGTTACCCGTTACTAATTCCAATCTGTTAATATAATAAAATAAATTATCAACTAAATCAATATCAACCTCATTTACTTCAACTATATCAATAACTTGTTTTATATTTTCTATTGTTTCCAAAACCTTTTTTTCGTTCTCTTGTTCTTTTGTGTACTGATTTGGTGTTATAATATTTTCTTTTTTATTTAGATCTTTCTTCTCAGGCTTTCGGTTCATTATCAATTCCGTATTTTTACCCTCTTCAAAAGAGATTGTAGTCCAAGACCCATCTTCTTCACATCGTGATATTTGCCCATCGTCTAACAACTTGGAATAGAACCAGTATTTATAATCTCCGATAAACATAACTCTCCAGTTTCTTTTAAACAACATTTCATCTTCACCATTTTTGTATATGTGCTGGAATATTTCTCCAAAGATTGCACTATCTTCAGTGGAGAGTTTTGTCCTGACGATATACTCATGTGGTGCGAAATGTGCGTAAGTTTTTGCAAATGTCCATTCGTGGCTTTCCACCCATTTTTGTATTTCTTGTTCTGTCATATTATAATTTATTCTTTATTTCCTGTATTTTCTCTGCTTTTTTTTATTTCTTGTCCCATTTCGTCTATATCTTCTCCTGCAACATTGATAAGTTTTGTAATAGTGTCAAGCACAAGAGTGATTGTTTCACCTTTTCCTTCTTCTAGTTCTTTCCATTGTTCATAGCCCCAGATATTTTTATTGTCTTTGAAGCCTGCGGTCCAATAACTCTCTTCTAGAAAATCTTCTTTCTTAATAAATTCTAGTTTTGCTGGTTCACAGTATTTTCGATTTCTCGTATCATTAAACCTCTCCTCCTCTATGACCTTGCCTTTTTGTTTATATATTCCAATAAATATGTTTTTTCTACCAGTTTTAAAGCAGTTTAGGTTTTTGGCAGATCCTATTCTTATCTCAATATTATTCCAGCTCAAGTTTGAGATTGATATTCCTGAGAGGTTATTTTTATTTATTTGTAATCCATTTTGAAAAAGCCCAACATTCCATTTCTCTGTTCTTTCTCCCAACATTTCACTGATTATCCCCCTTAGGTTTTCATTAAACAAACTGTTTACCTTTGTCACCCATGTTCCTGTGAAACTATCCTTTTTATTAATCTGTCCCATTATTTTTCCGAATTTTCTATTAATCTCCTGCCCCTCTTCCTTTCTCCTTTCTTTCTCCTCTTCTTTGGTTTCTATTTCTTCTTCTTCCTTTTCCTCTTTCCAGACCAGCTTTGCCTCTTCTTTCATCTTATCTTCTAATTTTTCGACCTGCTTGTTTAGTTTGCAATTTTCCTTTTTCATCTCTTCTAATTCTTTAATTTTCTCCTTTACTTTTCCCTCTAGTAATTCTTGTTTGCCGTTGTTCCAGTTTCTTTGTATTTCGTGAGAGTCTAAAATGTTTTTATCCATGTCTTCTGTAATCATACTAAGCTTTATTGAGTTTGTGTTGTTAAATTGTTTGTTGATGTATTCTGCAAATTCCTTGACCATTTTCGAGGCTCTGTTTGCTTTTTTATCTTTTAGTATTTCTGCACATTGTTCTATCCACGGTTTTATCTCTGGTATCGAGATTGTTTTAAATCGCCCATTTGTTTTCAGCTCTTTCAAATCTTTTGTTTTTATACTGTATGTTGAAGGATCTACCTCATCTTCCCCTGGCATATATATTATAAAGTAATTTTCATCATATTTATTTTCTATATATTCCTTGTATCTCCATATTTGTTCTTCTTGATCGTCCGCAAATGGTTTGTTTTCTATTACAATTCCAAATTTTTTGTCGTCATCAAGTTCAAATTCTAATAAAATATCGATTCTTCCCTTCCCTTTATCTGTGTTTTCATCTATTTTGTATTCTTTGTAAACTAAAACCTTTTTTGACTTTTTAAGTTTAGTTCTATGTTTTTTTAAAATAGTGTTATTATTATATTTTTCTATAAACAAATTCAAGAAAGTATTTCCTTGTTCATGAGACCCTTCCGGGTTCAATAACCATGCTATCATACGAGATATTCTCATTTCGTCCATTTTGATCATTTCAAAGGCATTGAATTCTGGAGTTAGTTTTGTTTTTTCCTCATTGTAGCGATCTCCTCCTGCTCTGATTGCCTTGGCAATTTCTTCAAATCTATTAGGTTCTTCTTTGCTCATACAAATAGAGGGTTGGTTTTAATCGTAATTTTGTCAAGAGAGATCTTTTTGAGATATGAAAAAACCCCTAGGATTTCTAGGGGAGGATTGATAGATAGTATATTAATCTGAATGATTATTTTTTATCTTCTTTCTTCTTTTTCTTCTCTTCCTTTGGTTTTGATTCTACATCAACATCTGTTGCATCTTCTTTTTTCTCAGCTTCCCCCTCAGTTGGATTTGCTTGTTCTTGTGCAGCTGCTGTAGAGTATACTTTTTCACCAATCTTCATAAGACCATCTTGAACTTCTTTGTTTTTCTTTTCAAGCTCCTCTTTTATTACATCTTCTTTCTTTACGATCTCTTCTAATTCTGATTTTAGTTTTTCAACATTTTCCTTATCATCTTTTTCTAATTTATCACCCATGTCTCTGATAAGTTTTTCTGCTTGAAACACTGTACTTTCAGCGTTATTCTTAGCTTCAATCAAACCTTTCTTGCTCATATCAGCTTCTTTTTGTCTTTCAGCTTCATCAATAGCGCTCTGTTTTTCTTCGTCGCTAAGTGTTGATGATCCTGTGATTGTAATATCAGCTTGTTTGCCAGTTCCTTTGTCAACTGCAGTAACTTTTAGTATTCCATTTGCATCTAGATCAAATGTAACTTCAACTTGAGGTACTCCTCGTGGAGCAGGTGGGATAGATCCTAGTGTAAATTTGCCAAGAGTTTTGTTGTCTGCAGCCATTGGTCTTTCACCTTGTACAACATGTACATCTACAGCTGTTTGATTGTCTGCATAAGTTGAGAAAATCTGAGATTTGCTTGTAGGGATTGTTGTGTTTCGTGGGATCATTGGGGTTGCAATGTTTCCAGCAGTCTCGATTGCAAGGCTCAAAGGAGTTACATCTAATAGTAGGATATCTTTTACATCTCCTTTTAACACAGCTCCCTGAATAGCAGCCCCGCTAGCTACAACTTCATCTGGGTTTACACTCAAGTTTACCTTTTTTCCAAAGAATTCTTCAACAGTTTTCTTCACAAGTGGCATACGAGTCATACCACCAACCATGATTATTTCTTTAATTTCACTTTTATCTAAATCTGCATCTTTTAATGCTTTTTTAACTGGCTCCATTGTATCTTTTACAAGATCTCCAACCAAATCCTCAAATTTAGTTTTTGTGATTTTCATTGTAAGGTGTTGTGGTTGATTTTCTTCGTTCATTGTAATGAATGGAAGGCTAATCTCGTGCTCATTTTGTGATGATAGATCGTGCTTACATTTTTCTGCAGCTTCTTTAACACGTTGTCTCGCAGCCTTATCTTTGCTAAGATCAATCCCCGTATCTTTCTTAAACTCAGCTATAATGTAGTTTATAAGTTTTACATCAAAATCTTTTCCACCAAGATGAGTGTTACCATTTGTAGATAGCACTTCAATTGTCTCTTGAGATATTTCAAGAATTGTCACATCGAATGTTCCACCTCCAAGATCATAAACCAATACTTTTTCATCCTCACCTTTTTCAAATCCATATGCAAGGGCAGCAGCAGTTGGTTCGTTAATTATACGCAAGACTTTTAGCCCAGCAATTTCTCCAGCATCTTTTGTTGCCTGTCTTTGAGAGTCGTTAAAGTATGCAGGCACTGTAATAACAGCTTCAGTGATTGTTTGGCCAGTTTTTGCTTCTGCATCAGCTTTTAATTTTCGTAAAATAGCTGCAGATATTTCTTCTGGTGAGTACTCTTTCCCATCTTTTGTTGCAACTCTTATCTTTCCTTTTTTTTCTAGAACTTTGTAAGGAACAAGTTTGATATCATCCTGTGTTTCATCATCGTTGTATGAATGACCAATAAACCTTTTAATTTCGTAAAAAGTGTTTTCTGGGTTCAATACGCTGTTGCGCTTTGCAATCTCTCCGATTGTTACAGACTGATCCTTTGCATTATAATAAAATGCTGATGGAGTTGTACGACCACCTTCTGCGTTTTCTATGATTTTTGGTTTTCCACCAACGACATAAGCCATTGCTGAATTTGTTGTACCTAAATCGATTCCTAATACTACTGACATAATTTGTATATTTTAATATTTTTTAAGTTTGTTGTTCTAGTGCTTTTCCCTTTATTGTTAAGATAAAAAGGATAGTTAGCAACTAGCTGTTGTGAATGCTAACATTAGCAACGGTTTTTGTCAAGTGCTAAAAATTAGTATTTATTTAATTTAATATTATGCTATACTTGTCTGAGGTTGTGTAGACAGTGACGACTATCTCTACTCTATTGACAATTTATGCTTTTTATTACTCTCTTTATATAATCAATATGACTCTTTTTGATTCTGGTGAATTAGATTATTTTAAGACTATTTCAAATGCAATTTTAATTGCATGGGTTCGCAGTGAAGTTCAATTAACGATCGAGAAATTAGATGTTATAATGGAGAAAACTGATAGTTTTGCTAATGCTGTTACTGAAGATTTTTTTACGGCTTTCCAATCAGATAGAAAGTGGCTTAATAAATGGCAAAAACAAGGTAAAATAGAAAGGCTGGAGTTGTTTGTTTCAAAATTGGACGACCACGATATCAAGATTGTATCTTGTTTTGATTCTAACTATCCACGTAGTTTGTTAGATTTGCATCGCCCTCCTGTTGCTCTGTACTATCAAGGAGATATTGGTATAATAAATGAAAAATCAAATCAGTTTATTACTGTAGTTGGTTCTAGAAATTTTACAAAATATGCTGAGCTGTGTATTAATAAAATATTAAAACCGGTTTGTAGGCTAGGGGTAGGTGTTGTATCTGGATTGGCATATGGCATAGATGGTGTTTCTCACCAAATTGCCGTGGATGCAGAGGCTTTGACTGTTGGAGTTATTGGATCTGGATTGGACAGATCTAGCTTTTACCCAATGGCAAACTGGAGTCTTCGTACAAATATTATAAGACAAGGAGGAGTTGTAATATCGGAATATGCCCCGGGAGTGGCTCCAAATAGATATACTTTCCCTGAGAGAAATAGGATACTTTCTGCGCTAACTAATGTAACTTGGGTTGTACAAGCAGCGGCAAAATCAGGCACTTTAATAACAGCTGATATGACTAGGGATCTTGGCAGGATTGTTGCGACCACACCTGGATCTATTTTAGAACCTACGATGGCAGGTAATATAAATCTGATAAAAGATGGTGCTAATATTATTACAGAGCCAGATGATATAATACAGTTGCTAGGACTGTCTGGACATGTTGATACAAATCTATATAAAGCTAAGGATTATAATTTTTCAAATGAAACTGAGAAGCAGATCTATACTGTTCTTAGTCTTGAGCCTATGTTGGTGGAGGATATATCTGATAAATGCAATCTAGACACAACTGAGGTTTCAGCTACTTTGACCATGTTAGAGCTGGCTGGTATGGTTGCAAGTGTAGGGCAAAATAGGTGGGTTAGAGGTAATTAGTTTAAACCCTTTACAAATTAAGATAAATATATTTAGTTGATTTTAATAGTATGTCTAACAGGATTATTTCTCTCTTATCATTTTTAGTTATTCTTATCACTGGTTGTTTTTTTTATATTGTGATAAACTATGACCTCAATGAATTGTTCTCTGGTCAGAATTCTGATAGTAATGTGGTTGTTGTTGATCAAAAACAAGAGGAGCGCAAAGATAGCTCAACAGATGATGATACTATGGATGATTTAGAACCTTCCATTGTATTGGACAATTTAGAAGATGGTGATATTATCATTAGTCCATTTGTAATTACAGGAAAAGCACTTGGGCCTTGGTACTTTGAAGGCTCTTTTAATGTTTTTTTAGAAGACTCTTCAGGCAGGGAATTAACGAGGTCAATTGTTTCAACAAGTGATGATTGGATGAAAGAAGGTTATGCATCTTTTTCTACTATCCTAAATTTTGCAGCTCTTTCTAATCCTTCCGCTACTGTAGTTTTTGAGAAGGCTAATCCATCTGGGCTAGAGCAAAATGCTGAACAGTTTAGAGTCCCTGTTTTTTTTGAAAGCAAAAGTACAAATATAAGAATATTTTTTAGCAATACGACAAGAGATCCTGAAATGAAAGAGTGCGGTAAGGTTTATTTTGCAACACGATCTGTATCTATTGGGGATTCTTTGATAGAGACGGCAATTAATGAACTGTTGAAAAATACAAACAAGGTTGAAAGACAATATGGATTTGTCTCACAGATAAAAAATGATGTAGAATTAAACAATTTCACTGTAAAAGGTAGGATTGTAAGTGTTGATTTTAGCTCTCATCTTTATTCTAGTGTTTCAAATGATTGTGAAAAAAGAGCTCTGATTGCTCAGATTACACAGACTATAACACAGTTTGGCGATATAGATAGTGTTGATATATTTATTAATGGTGAGAAGTTTGAATGATTTTTCGTACAAAACAAAACCCCTTACATATTAAAGTAAAGGGTTTGTATATTTTTTTTATTTCTTCCTCTTTTTGACTGGCTTGGGAGTGCTCTTCTTTCCTGTGTTATAACTACCTCATCAATTGTGTTTTGGTTGCCTATGTCATCCAGAACGAGGTTTTCCTCATTTTTTGCTCATTTCAACATTGCTACCTAAATTATCTTCTGGAACCTCTGGCAATCATGTTCACACATCGATTCCATCTCATCGTGGGTATGGATCTCCTCATTCATCAGGCATTTCTGGTGGTGGAGATGGTTCATCTCAGTCTGGTTCATCTCAGTCTTCACATAGAAAGGTTTTAACAATTTGTTTGTCTGACAAAAACTTAATAGCTTCTGTTCAATTTTTTTGTGCAAACTGATTCAGTCTAAGAAGGCCGAGAATGTTTAATTTCTTTTCTCACTGTACAAGTTTAATCGTACTTCAAGGTTGTCATTCTTTAAGGTTTTTTGATCAACCTCAGATGGTTTGTTGTAGCTGCATGTGCTAGAGTATAAAAAATAAAAAATATCAGCCTCGTATTTCAGAGTAACTGTATTTGATATATAACATAATCAACTCTTTATGTCAAATTTTACAAACTTCCAAATGATTTTTTGTGTGTATCACGGATTTGCCAATCAGTAATGTGTGTATATATCTGAGTGCTAGATATATCAGAGTGTCCAAGCAATGTTTGCACTGATCTTAAGTTTCCACCATCTGATAATAACTTAGTTGCAAAACTGTGTCTCAATGTATGTGGTGTTATCTTTTTGTATATTCCTGTTTTTATTGCATAATTTTTTAACATCATTTGCACCGATCTAGGAGTTAATGCTTTGTATTCATCAGGATTTTTAGGTGTATTTTTACTATGAGATACAAATAGATATGGATTATCATCTCCACCTCTTTCTCTCAAATATCCATATATCGCTTCTATACTGGCTGGAGCAAGAAAAGTTGTTCTTATTTTACCTCCCTTGCCTTGTATTATGAGTTGGTTTTCACCGTCATCATCAATGTCACTTTTTTTCAATCCTAATAATTCTGATAGTCTTAATCCAGAGCCAAAAATTGTTAATATTATAGCTTGATTTCGCAATCTTTGAATATTATCAATATCAGAATCGTTTGCAATATTGGTTACTAATTTTCTCACTTCTTTTTCTGTTAGAAATTCTATTCTTCTTTGTCTTGTTTTTGGTAGTTCCAAGCTGTCAGGATTTAGCACTAAAACACCCTTCTTTACCATATATTTAAGGAAATTACGAAGCACTACTATTTGATACGCTTGTGTTCTTTTTTCCATCTTTTTCTTTCGTAAAGTTGTTTTTTTATCAAGAAAATCTCTGTATTTGTCTACGGTCATCATATCTATTTGATTGGTCTGGGTTATATTCTTTTCAGTTAACCACGCTTCTAATCTCTCTAATGTATTGCGATAACTGCGCAAGGTATTATATGAATACTGTTTTGTTAATTTACAATAATTTGTTAAGTAATCTTCTATATCTCGTTTGAAGCCCATATTTCTTGTTCTATTACTTCGTATAATATTATAAACAAGTTAAAATTTGTCAAGTGCTATGTCTTAAATTGTCAACCGAAGTGCAACACTTGATTTGATTAAGTTGAAAAATAGTT
>JAOZKL010000031.1 GCA_029935375.1 Patescibacteria group bacterium
GCTTATAAAAATAGCTTCTCTGGTCAAAGATAAGAGGGTTGAAGGTATAAGAGATATTAGAGATGAATCAAACAAAGATGGTATACGAGTTGTTATTGATACAAAAAGAGACGCTTCTCCTGAAGTTGTGCTTAATCTTTTATTCAAGATGACTGAGTTGCAAAAATCAATTCATTTCAATACGCTTGCACTTGTAAATAAAGGTCGTCAACCAAAACTTCTAAATCTACGAGAGATATTAACTAGTTTCTTAGCTCATCGTGATGAGGTTGTTATCCGCCGTACAAAATTTATTTTGAGAAAAGCAGAGGCAGAGTTGCATATTTTAGACGGTCTCAAAGTAGCACTAGATAATATTGACAGAGTTATAGAGTTGATAAGAAGCTCATATGACAAAGCAGAGGCAGCTGAAAGATTGCAAAAAGAGTTTGATTTGTCAGAGATACAGTCAGAGGCGATATTGCAAATGAGATTGCAAACACTTACTAACATGGATAAGAGTAAGATTGAACAAGACCGTCAGACAAAGTTGGACCTGATAAAAGAGTTAAAAGAGATTTTAGAAAATCCAGAGGTTAAAAAAGCTTTAATCGCTGGAGAGTTGGAAGAAGTCAAGAAAAAATTCCCTTCACAAAGGCGTTCAAAGTTAATTGATTATTCTGTAAGTGATTACAACAAAGAAGATTTTATTGAAGATGAAGAGGTTCTGATTCAGTTAACAAATGAGCAATATATTAAATATGTTCCATCCTCAGTTTTCCGTCAACAAGGTAGGGGTGGTCGTGGAGTTTCTAGTTTCAATCCAAAAGATGAAGATTTTGTAAAGCAATCAATGTTGTGTAACACTCATGATTATCTTTATGCGTTTACTAATTTAGGTAGGGTGTTTAGAGTCCGTGTGTTTGACTTGCCATCTGGAAGTAGAAATGGTCGTGGTCAAAACTTGGTTAACTATCTTGAATTGCAAAAAGATGAAAAGATTTCAAATATTTTGACAATAAGTAAAGAGCAGGAAGATGATAAAGAAGGTTCATTATTATTTGCTACAAAAAACGGTATCGTGAAACGAACAAAATTAGAACTATACAATAATATCAGAAAAACTGGAATAATTGCAATTAACCTCAAAGAGGGTGATGAGTTAGTTCGTGTTCAATTAAGCTCTGATCCAAAAGATAAGGTGATTTTGTCGGCAGATAATGGTAAGACTGTAATATTTGATAAAGGAGATCTTAATACAATAGGCCGTACTGCGGCTGGTGTAAAAGGTATGAAGTTAAAACCTGATGATAGCCTTATAAGTATGCAGATTTCAAACTTTAATTTTTCTAGCGATGAAGAATCTTCTACTAATGCTCTTATCGAGGATCCAAAAGAGAAAAAATATCCATCATTGTTGGTCGTTACTGCAAATGGTTATGGAAAACAAACTTATCTTGCAGACTACAGAAAGACAAAACGAGCTGCTTCTGGAGTAAAAACTCTTAATATGACCAAGAAAACAGGTAAAGCTGTACTTGTTCGTATTCTCACAGGAGAAGAAGAAAGTCTGATAGTAACTACAAAGAAGGGGGTAACTATCAATGTAGATCCAACGGCTATTAGTCAGCTTGGTAGAAGTACACAAGGTGTAAAAACTATACGATTGGATAAAAATGATTTAGTTGTTAGTGGAGGCGTTAATTAATCTTTTCATAATTTATATTAAGTAGTGGAGCTTTGTGCTCTGCTATTTTTTTTGGTATCTAGGGATAAATAAATTGTAGTATGTTTTTCAATATATCAAAACAATACAGGCTTTTGTAAACCTGTTATTACTTTTTTGAATATCGTCTAATTCCTGCAATTATTTTTCTATATGGATAGTCTGTGTAGGGAATGCAAATTCAACACCCATCTCTTCAAAGGTTGTCATAATTTTTAGATTCATTTCTTGTTGAGCATCTAGGTATGTTTCGTAGTTTCTACTGTTTATAAAATATACTGTTTTTATTACAAGACTGTGATCTGCAAATGTTGTAAAGTGTGATCTAGAAAACTCTAAATGTTCTACAGTTTCTGCAATTTTTTCTATTACTTTTGGCAGTGTTTTCATTTGTTTTGCAGTTGTGTTGTATGTAACGCCAAGGTCAAAACTCACTCGCCTTCTTGTCATCTTACGGAAATTCCTAATCCTTTCCGCAGTTAGGTCTTTATTAGATATTGTTAGCTCTTCTCCTTGTAGTGTTTTTATCCTTGTAGACTTAAACCCTATCTTTGAAACTGTCCCAGTATCAGTTCCAACAGAAACATAATCTCCAACTTTGAATGGCTGGTCAAAATATATTGATACGGATGAAAAAACATCGCTCATTACATTTTGCAATGCAAATCCAAATATAACAGCTGTTACACCAGCACCAGCTACCAATCCTGTTAAGTTTACACCAAGCGCATCAAATATTACAAAGAATGCGATAATCCAAAGAAATCCTTTTACAATTATATTTATAAGATTTTTTATAGTTAGGTCAACTTCCCGTTTTCCATCTGTTCCTTTTTTGTGACTGAGGAAAAATGCAATTATAGTATCTGTAAGCTTGGTTATATTCAATATTATAAAAAATATAGCAGCCACTGATATAATATTATACAGTATACCACCGCTCATCCCCACCACTTTGGTTGAGATAAACAATGTTATAATAAGATAAAAAAACGGTCCGATATTTTTGATTTTTTCTATCAATGTATCGTCATATATATTAGAAGTTGTTTTGGCAAATTGTTCTAGTTTTACAATTATTTTATTCTTACCTTTTATCATTATCCAATAAAACACTATAGTTGCTCCAATCAGTAGCAATAACTTACTAACACTTGCTCCAAAGAATTTTTCAAATATGTTATCATCTAGCCAGCTTATTGTATCATTGTACTTGTCTACGATGCTTCCTAGTCCAAATTTATTTATTAGTAAAGATGCTAGTATCCCGATACCAACTGCTGGTAGTATAGTTTTTGTCCAATTAAGTATTTTATTTTTAGCCATATAAATATATTTACAATTTTATAATTTCATCACAACCTCTTTTTTTTAATTCCTTCCATCTCTTGTTTTCACTCCTGTCAAAATCATAGTCAAACTCGTATTTTTTGCCTTGTTTTTCTAGTTCTGGGATTGTTTCAGTCTGCATTGTTGCAACCTCTTCCAGCGAAAACGGCATTAACCCAACTTTGTCATTTTCTTTGTTTATTATATCTTTTGGCCACAAGTCCCAATTGGTAAGAAATTCTTCCCATGTCACATCTCCCATTCCAACTCCTACAGACTTTGCTTCTTTGCCGAATAAGCTTAGCAAATCATCGTATCTACCACCTCCACACATAGCTCTGTTATTATCAGGGTTTTTGTCGAAGGATTCAAACACTAGTCCAGTATAATATGCAAGTCCTCTTATTATCGTAGGTGAAAACTCTATATCCACATCATCCAGTTCTTTTGTAGTTTTTAGAATTAGTTTCAGTTCTGGTGTTTGGTTTGCAATCTCTAAATACTGATCCCACTGAGGCCCTTCTTTTTTGGTTAGCTTTATAATATTTTCTATTTCTGTGTTGTTTAGTTCTGTTGATAATTTTTCTTTATTTTGATCCAAAGTTAGCTTGAACCAGTTATCTAGCACAGCGTAGATTAGTTTCTTTTTTGACTCCATTCCGTTGGCTTCTATCCAGTTATCCAAAACTTTTCTGTGGTTAAATATTATCTTGTATTGATCCTTTGTTGCACCAAATTCTTTGAATATATTTATAGTCGCCATCAATATCTCCAGATCCGCACCTCCTGGTTCCACACCGATAATATCATAGTTTAATTGGAAAAACTCTCGAAGCCTTCCTTTTTGCGGTCTTTCATAACGAAAACACCTTGGTATAGAAAACCACCTCAACGGAAACCTGAGTTCTCCCATTTTGTTTGCCACAATACGGGCAAGGGTAGGGGTCATCTCTGGTCGCAGTGCTATATGTCTATCACCTTTGTCATGAAAACTGTATAATTGTTCTCCGCCTAATTCATCCCCAGATTTTTGGATATAAAGTTCTGCGTTTTCTATTATACTTGTATCGTATTCTACGAATCCAGACTTTTGCAAAGCCTTTTTCCATGTATCAAATACATAGTTTCGTTTTGCCATTTTTTCTGGGTAAAAATCACGAGTTCCTCTGTATGGTTGTGATGATAGCATATTTCATTTGTTATTTTAGTGTTAGTCCGATCTGTCCTTTATCATTTATTTCTGATATCTTTGCGTTTAGTGTCTGTCCCATTTTTAGCACATCTTCTACTTTCTCCACTCTCTTGTCTGCCATGTTGGATATATGTATTAGACCCTCTTTGTCTCCACCGTCTATCTTAACAAACGCTCCATAGGCTTCTATTCTGAATACTTTTACAGATACTTCTTCGCCCTTTTCGTATTCCTTTACTAGTTTTTTGATGATTTCTAGAGCCATCTCCGCCTTTGCAGAGCTTTTAGCGTATACAAATACTCTTCCATCTTCTTCAATATCTATCTCCGCACCAGTATTTGCAATTATTTCTTTGATAGTTTTACCTCCAGGTCCTATTACATCACCAATTTTATCAACTGCAATTTTGGTTGTTATAACTCGTGGGGCGTTTTCTCGCAGTTCTGCCTTTGGAGTTGCAATTGTTTCTCTCATTATGTTTAGTATATGCATTCTAGCCTCTTTGGATTGTACCAATGCTTGTTTTAGTACATCTACTGTCATACCTGCAACTTTGTTATCTAGCTGAATTGCAGTTATACCGTCTTTTGTCCCAGTTACTTTGAAATCCATATCACCATAATGATCCTCAATTCCTTGTATGTCCGTGATAACTTTGAATTTATTAGTTGATTTGTCTAGTACAAGACCCATCGCTACACCTGCTACTATATCTTTGATTGGCACTCCACCAGCCATCAGACTGAGACAACTAGAACATGTAGATGCCATAGATGTTGATCCGTTGGATCCCATACATTCACTTACTAATCTCATAGTATAAGGGAACTCATCTTCAGAAGGCAGTACTGGCTCTATCGCTTTTTCTGCTAGGGCTCCGTGTCCAATTTCTCTCCTTTTTGGTCCCATGTACCTACCAGTTTCTCCTACAGAGTAGGCGGGGAAGTTGTAATGATGGATATATCTCTTTGTCCTGTCTTCAAAATCCTCCATATCATCCAGTATCTGCGCATCGCTTTTTGTGCCTAGTGTTAGCACATTTAGAACCTGCGTCTCTCCTCTGTCAAACAAGCTAGATCCATGTGGCATATCTAGCACATCAATCTGGCAAGAAATATCCCTAGTTGTTGTAAGGTCTCGTCCATCTATTCTTCTACCTGTATCCAAAATGTTTTGCTGTATTATATTTTTCAATACTTCATCGTATGCATAGTTAATATCGCTTTGTATTGTTTTGAGATCTTTTATAGTCTCAGCTTTTTGTAGTGCTATCTCTATCATCTCTACCAATTCTGCACCTTCAATATCAATAATATCTGGATTAGCTAACAAAAAACTCTTCAATTCGTTAATGTTATCAAACTCTTTACTAGCTTTTATAATTTGTTCCCATAGTTTTATATGCTTTGCTTTGTATTCATTTCTGTTCTTGGATTGCTCATCTTTGGTTCCGGGGAGGTACAAGTTTTGCTCCATTTCTTCGTAGTAGTTGTTCCAGTAGTTTAGGGTATTCTGATTATCTCCTACAATTTTTACATCAGATACTGTATCTAGCCCAGCTACTTTTGCTCGTTGTAGGAATTGTTTCTGAAACTCTGTCAATATTGCCAGTTCTTCATTTGCTGTGTCCAATGCCTGACTGATCTTCTCTTCGTCCACAATGTTGGCTCCAGCCTCTAGCATGACAATGCTTGTGCCATCTCCAGAAACTACAATATCTATATCAGAATCTTTTCGTTGTTTGTAGCTTGGGTTTGCAACATACACTGGCTCCATATTAAACTTGCTTTCAATTTCCTTCTCACTCAGTCTTTTTGTGTTGGAGTAATCAGTTTTGAATTTCTTTGCCCATTCCAAATCTTTGTCTTTTAGTGCGTAAAACACTTTTGCAAAATATTCTTTTTCTACCTCCTTTTTAATATCTACAATACCAGCGAAGTCATTTAGCAATTCTTCAATCTGAGAAATATCTGTAGTCTGGGGGATAAACTCGACCAATTTGTCTGTCATCGCCAATCTCAAATCCTCTTTTGCTGATCCAATCCTGACACTAGATACAGGCCCTGTAAATTGTGTTATTCCACACATTGTTAGTGCCGCAGATGCTGCCAAAACCCCAAGAGTATCTGGTGAGTTAACCTCATCTAGACTTAGCACTGTTATAATAACTTGTATATCGTTTCTGATGTTCTCGTTGAATAGTGATCGCAAAGATCTGTCTATCATCCTACCTGCAAGTATAGCTGTGTCTGATGGTCGCCCTTCACGCTTGATAAATCTTGATCCTTTTATCTTGCCACTTGCATACAATTTTTCTTCATATATTACCTGCAGTGGGAAATACGGCATGGTTGTTTCTCGTCCAACTACAACAGCTGCTATAACTGTTGTTTTACCCATCGTTGCCAACACGGAAGCTGTAGCTTGTCTAGCCAAAGACCCTGTTTCTAGGGTTAGTTGCTGTCCGTGGTAATCTGTGCTATATCGAACTGGTACATCTTTAAACATAATATTATTTATGTCTAAAACCTAATTTGATTTTCTATCTTTTGTCAAATAACCTACGCATAAATTGTATTCAAAAAAACCATAATATTGAAAAGAATATTGTATGTGTTGCTAGTCTTGAATTTCACTCACTTCTTTTGGGAGCCATGCAGAAGCAATGAGAGCTAATACAAAGAATCCAGATGTGTAATAATATGTATCTTTACTTCCTTCTGCAATTGCGTTATCAGATATTGATTTTAGCTCCTGACTTATTGGATTTTCGGTGTTCTTTTCAGAAGATGGCTGATGAGATAAACTGTCCATTCCTTCATTATCAACTTGTTTTGTTATCGATTCTTTGACTTGACTCGGCAGGACTTTGCTATTTTTGACACCATCTGTAAACCCACTTGTCATAGATGTTAACAGAACAGTACCAACCACTGCTGTTCCAAGAGCCATACCAACCTGACGCACAGTGCTATTCAACCCAGAAGCTTGTCCGGCCTCTTTCTTTTTGACTGCAGACATAACCATGTTGGTTATTTGAGCCATTACCATTCCCATACCCATTCCAAACATAGCCATTCCTATGATCAAATCTTCTGATTCAATATTAACATCAGTTTGACTTCGCATAATAAAGCCTGATATTATAGAAAGAACGAGCCCTATCTGAATCAAATATTTGGATTTTATGATTTTATCTAACTTGCTGCTCAATGGTGCCGTTATCATCATAGCTATAGACATAGGTAAAAATGTAATTCCAGTTTCAAATGCGTTATACCCCCTAACTCCTTGTAACAATGGAGCGATTGTAAACATTATACCAGCTTGTGATAAAGCCATTAATCCTATAACAATTATAGAAGATGTGAATTGCTTTGATTTGAATATATTCAGATTTATCAAAGGAGATTTCTTTTCTTTTTCTTCTTTTTTTATCCACCATACAAATGCAGTCATTAGTAACATACTGATGGTTATAAATATTGGAGTTATAGATAAGTCTCCAAATGATATTTCGTTTCCAAATAATTCCCATGTTTTTTTAGCTTTCCACCATCCATAATCAGAAGACTCTATGATCCCATAAACCAACGATGTTAAACTGAGGGAAGACAATGCAAAGCCTACCTTGTCTAGTTTTTCTTTTTTATTCAATCCTTTTGATTTTGGTATAACATAAGACAGTGCTATTGCAACAACAACTATGACTATCTCCAAACCAAATGCCCATCTCCAGCTTGCGTTAGTGGTGAGGTATCCGCCAAATATAGGTCCAAAAGCGGCACCTGCACCTGCAACTCCACCCCAAATACCCATTGCTATTGATCTGTCTTTACCACTGTAATGCTCTGTTATTAATGATTGTGTAGCAGGCATCATAATAGCTCCTCCTAAACCTTCCAATATGGACCAACCAATTATCAATGTAGTTGCATCTTGAGCGAGAGCTGCCGTTAGTGTCCCTATTCCATATAATACAATTCCAATCAAGAACATTTTCTTTCGTCCAAATATGTCAGCTAGTTTACCACCAAGTATAAGGAACGCTGCCATTACAAGGGCATATATTGTTATTGCCCACTGAATTGTTGGCAAGTCTGTGTTTAGGTCATTTTTTACATCCGCCATTGATACATTTAGTATTGTTGTGTCTATAACGACTACAAACAAACTCATAGCTGTTACTATAACGATTCCCCATTTTTTCCAGAATGATTTTTTAGTCATATATATATCTTTTATATTGTTTTGTGTAATTTGTTGTGAATTTTTCTAAACACGTTTGTTATTGTGTTTAATTCTTCGTCAGTAATTTCTGTAAAAAGCAAATCTAATTTTTTGATTCCTTTTTGTCTCATAGATTCGAAAAAATCCAAACCCTCTTTTGTCAGATCTATATAGTATTTTCTCCTGTCAGCCTCATCTCTGCGACTCTGTATAAAATTTCTTTCCTGCAACTTGTCAATCAACTGTGTTATAGCTCCTTTTGTAACATTAAAACGCTTTGCAAGCTCTGTAGTTGTTATTTCTTTTTTACTACGGTAGATCAAGTGGATTATCTGTGCTTGAGTCTTGGTTAGAGAGTATTTTTTCAGACTTTTCTCTACTGTACTGACAACATACCTTTCTATTGTAATTTTGTACTCCAGAAAAGCTTCTATATTTTCTTGTCTTTTATTAGTCATATAGTTTATATTCTAAACAGGTTAGAAACTAAACTGAATTTTACTTTTTGTCAAGAGTTTATATATTTGACAATTCACATTATCTGTATGATGATTTTTATCGTTATATAGCTATGTTAAATATTAAGAAGAAGGTTGAGTTCGTGAAGAGGTTTAAAAAATGGTTTCAACAAAAGCCGGAAATAGACAATCTTAATCTTAGGCCTTTTATAAAAGAGAGAGATGTTTGGAATTGTCATTGGGGGTGTAATGTAGGATTTGAATTGGATGGTAAGAATGATAAATTTTTGCGACCTGTTCTGATTTTGAAGAAGATATCACAAAATACTTTTATTGGCATACCATTGACGACAAAGCTGAAAAATGGCAGTTGGTACATTAAGAGA
>JAOZKL010000085.1 GCA_029935375.1 Patescibacteria group bacterium
ATTCTTTTACCGCTTCAAAATCATTGATCTTGTCTAACTTTCCGTGTATCACCAACAGTGGCATAACATAGATGTCCAGATTTGTTTTTGTTCTTTTAATGGCTTTGAGGATCTCTGTTCCCCACCGTGGTGTCACAGTAGAAAACTTCAGATCATCCACTTTGGAACGTGCCACAACATTTGGGTCAGAACAGACTGCATCGACATTTAACTTCAAGTTAATACTCACCCGAGGTGCCACCCAACTCAAAAGCTTTGCCATAGGGATCATATACCACTTGGTTGCTTCAACCGGTTTAATGGTAGTTCCACATAAAATGAGTCCATCCAACTTCTCTTGATATTCCATTAAATAGTTTGTAGCAATTGTTGTCCCCATAGAGTGGGCAAACATCACAAGATTCTCAGATTGTTCTTGCTGTACTAATTCTACAAAGCGATGCAGATCTTCTGTGTACTCAGACCAACGGTTTACATGTGCCCTGATACCCGGAGAATTCCCATGACCTCTTGCATCAAAGCCATATACAGCTATATTTTTATCTGTTAAAAATGTCCTGAAAACATCATATGAGGCAATGTATTCACTTAAACCATGCACAATGATGAGCGTGGCTTCTACTTTTTGAGGGATGTAAGCTTCATAATAGAGTTTAATACCGTCTCGACCTGTAAAAAAATCTTTTGTTATTTTCATATAGTTATTGTAGCATATTTAAAAATGCAGTGATATGGTAGGGGTTAGGCATGCCTAGCCCCTACAGTGTTTGTAAAAAATTTATACTTTGCAAACCCCAAGATCTACGTGTTTATACTCAGCACCTACAAGACCGCAGGCACGTTTTGTAATGTTCTGAACAGTAAATCCGAACTTCTCAAAAAGAAGGTCAGCCGGTGCAGAGGCACCAAAGCTTTCCATACCAAGTACGTCACATCTGCATAACGGTAATACTCAGTTGCAGTAGCAGCTTCTACAGCCAAGACTTTTCTCTCGTTACGTCTCTCTGAGGTGTAATGCATACTTCAATCTAATATAATTTTCTGGATTTATCCATCGCGAGATGGTTTATAACTTTGATATGCTTGATTTCCATCTAACGATGGATTTGAAGTTAATTTATGATTTATAGTGATGTATGCATTACACCTTGAAAAGGTGTAACGAGAGAAGTGCTTTTGATATTAATATAAATCCCATCGTGGGAAAATGGAAAAGTTATGTCATACATTTGAGAGATGACCTAGGTCTAAAGAACAGAAATACAAAAAACCTTAGAAAGTTAAATATTTTATAAGGTTTTAAATCAAGCAATTACATTAGTTTTCATTTGTTTTATACTGGAATATAATCGGTATTATTAATAGGGTAGTAAGGGTAGTGTATGGAGATATTATTTTTTAACCATTCTTTTTCCATTGTCTTCAATTTAACAAACTCAGTAAATAGGACTATAAAATTATTCTCTACTTTTTTAAAATTATAAAAAAGCACTCTCTCGTGAATAGCTCTAAAAAAATCCATTCCACTTTGTGTCAAATCTGGTCCAATCCGTTCTATGCTTTTCCAAATTCCTAAAATTTCATTATTGGTATAGTACATTTGAAGAAAATTTATAAAATTCATTCCCTCCTCAATTGAACCATCATCAAAAAGAGCATCTTTTAATTCCTGGTCAAGATTAATACACTTTTGTAAAAAATCTTCGTCATCAATTATTACACGAGTAAAAATATAATCTGCTTTTTCCACTTTTAATATCCCAAATAACCAAAGTAATGTTATAGTATATCAGGTTTTCAGTAGATAAGGAGAAAATTATAATATGAATATTTACAATCAAGTTATAGAAGTTTGTAAAGGAAAAGAAGAAGAAATTCTTACATCATCTCAAATAAAAGATATGGTTTCAGATAAGTTTGATACAAAAAGATCAAGTATACTCCCACCAGATTACACTTATAATAGAACAAATAAAGGAATTAAATTCAATAAACATATCTTTGTGAGGATAAATGAAAATGAATATAAATTTATTGGAGAAAATTACCCATATTCAGGTCGAATATACTGGAGACAAAAGGGAATAAAACATGATGTAATTGTTGGTGAATGGGAAAATGGAAAATATTCTTTTATTAAAAATATATTTGAGTTAAAAGATAAAAATCAAAAAGAGGAATCAACATCAAAGTTGGGAAAGCTCAATAAAGAACAGATTCAAAAACTTTATGAAGAATATATGGAAATCTTGGAATTAGAAGTCAATGTTTTTGGATTGAAGCCAACAGAAGTAAGACATTTAATAGGTAGAATAGGAGAGTTCAAATGTGCTCTTGTTACTAACGGTGTATTATCACATAAAGTGAATCAACATGGGTTTGATGTTACGTCAAATGGGAAAAAAATCAGTGTAAAAACTACTGCTCAAAACTCAGGTTTTATTTCAATTAATAAAAATACTGTTGATAAAGTAGATGACCTAATGATAATTCAATATAGTAAAGATGGATTGAAAATTATTTATTACGGAGACATTAATAAGGCAATTAGCCAAGCTAGAACTTTTAAGAATAAGTTTGAATTAGATATATCCAAAGCAAAAAAACTAAAATCTTTAAAAATAATTCCAAGTGGAGATTAGGAGGATATTAAAATATGACAAAACTAGCCCAAGCATTTCAAAGAATTTCAGATAAAGAATTATGTGTTGGCAGAGATGCAGTAGCAATATGTGGCACCTGTGGCTGTGGTGGAGCTATAAAGGAACTCGAAAAAATAGATGACCTTGAAACAGAATTGATTAATAT
>JAOZKL010000005.1:0-18131 GCA_029935375.1 Patescibacteria group bacterium
TGACTCTCGTCCAAGTTCAGATTCATCAGATGATGCTGGAGTTCTTGGTGCTACTGAAAAAGTTGCAGAGAAAGACTTTCCATATTGGGCGCTTGCGGCTCTTGGTGCTGCACTAGTTCTTCTTATTGGAGTTGTTGCTGTAAAACAACATAAGAAAGACAAGGTAACATGGTATTAAGGTAAAACATTATAATATATATATATGTCTAAGATTTTATCAACATTATTTGCATTAGGGTCTGTATTATATGGACTATACTTATATTGGAATAAAAGCCAATATACAGATGGTCCATGGTGGATATTGTTAATACTTATCTTTGCAGTTATTGTATTTTTACTTTATAATCTATTTGGTGGAAATAAAGATATTCAAAAACAAAAATAATTGATATATTTATTTCTATATAAAAGACTAGCTTCGCTATATATTGCGAAGTTTCTTTTTTGAGTAAAAATTTATAATTTGTAGAACTCTTTGTTCACCTCCTTTCCATTTTTCGTTTTTATTACTATCTTATTAGATACTAAACAGAATTCCTTTCCTTTTCCAATTTTTTTATATATTTTCTCAAACTCTTCTTTATTGATATCAGCTGGAGATCCTTCGCTCATTGTACTATCAATATTCTTGTGAGACTTTCTTTTAGACCCTTTGTTATAAACATTGTCTTTGACAATTGGAAATCCTAAGGCCTCGCATTGTAGTCGTATCTGATGAGTTCTACCTGTATGTATAGTTATTTTTAATATTGTTTTATTACATGCTTGAGACGAGAAGAGTGGTTCTATGTTTGATTTTGCAAATCTAGCCTTTTCATCATATTGCTTAGCTTCTGATTCTGTCCAAAAAAGTTTTTGTCTAGTTGGACTTTTTTTATCTCTTACTTGCCAATTACTAACTTCGTAGTTATTTTCAACAATTCCGTTTACTACAGTCAAATATTCTTTCGTTACACTTCTATTCCTAAACTGGTTCTGAAAGAAACTAAGATCATCAAGACTTCGTGCAACTAATAATAAGCCTTGTGTGTTTTTATCAATTCTATGTACTAGTCCAGCAGTTATTTTTGAATTAGAGTCATCCGGAGCAGTGTTAATCATTTTCTTTTGTTCGCTATAGTTACTTGTTAACCATGTTATAAGATTATCTTTCTTGTGTCCAGCTCCTGGTTGTACGACAAGATTGTATGGTTTAAATAGCAGTATATATTCATTAGTTTCTTTAACGATTTCTATGCTGTCAACATCTCCTGTTTCTCTGACGGGCCAATGTTTTATAGAGATTTCATCATAAGGTAATATCCATTGTAGTCTTTTTTTTATTAGTATACTATTAACACGCACGCCATAGCTTTCAATATTTTTTTGAATATCATGATTTGTATATTCTATACCTTCTTTCTTAACAAATTGTGTTATATATTTATGTAGTCTAGTTTTTTGGTTGTACATCTTAGAGAGATGCTAGCTAATCTTTTCTTCCTTGTCAATTGTTATATTCTTAACTATACTTATTAGAGTAATTAAAGTCAATTTGAAATTATTTTATTAATAAAATTATGTTAGAACATAAAAACAAGTTTAGTAAATTATTACAATCATCTGGAAAAGTTGTATGGATACTCACTTTTGTTGATATTTTTACATGGGGTTTGTATGTAATTGTTACTAGTTTAAGCGGTTTATACCTTGCTAATAAATTAGATAGTGATATAGTTCGTGTCGTTGGAATTGGCACATCTATTCATTTTGTTGTTAGAGCGTTTTTTCAGATACCTATTGGTTTGATTTTGGATAAGATAAAAAAGGACATAGATGAGATTATAATTCTTACAGTTTCAGTTGTTATAATGGGAGTGTCCGTAATATTGTATCCATATATTAAAACAGCTTCCTTCTATTATCTATTACAATTTTTGTTTGGAATTGGGGCTTCTATGAATCTTGTTTCTTGGAGGAAATTATTTGCAAAAAATCTTGATGAAAATAGGGAAGGTATGCAATATGCAGTGTATGGTGCAATTATGAGTCTGGCTATAGCAATATTTGGAGTAGTTGCTGGTATATTTGCAAATAAAGGGCAATATTATTTTGATACTGTAATGACATTGATGGGTAGTATTATCATAGTTGGATCGCTTCTTTCATTGAGCATCTTAAAAGTTAGCAAAAGAAAATCTTTCAAATAGTTATTTTTTGACAGTTCTTATTTTATAATTTAAATATTTAAATATATGAAAAAAGTATATCTTGATAACGCTTCTTCTACTGTCATTGACCCGTCAATCAAAATTCTACTAGACAATGCGTTAGCAGAAGGGTGGGCTAATCCAAATTCTCTTCATAGAGCTGGTCAAGATGCGGCTTTGTTTTTATCAGATTCTCGTGATTTGGTTGCGAGTGTGCTTAATTGTAGTTCAGATGAGATTATTTTTACATCTTGCGCTACAGAGTCTAACAATCTGGTGATAAAAAGTTTTAATATCAACGAAGTTTTATCAACTAAGATAGAGCATGATTCTATATTTTTACTTACCAAGAATCATATAAAAGTAGATGCTGATGGTTTTGTAGATATATCGGACCTTGAATCGAAGCTAAATAGCAGTATAAAACTTATTAGTATTATTTTGGTAAATAACGAAATTGGTGTTATTCAGCCTCTTGATAAGATTGTAAGTGTTGTAAAGAGTTTTAATCCAAATATTTTGATACACATAGACGCTTCTCAAGCCCCTCAGCATGTTTCACTAGATGTAGAAAAACTCGGTGTAGACTTGATGACTCTTTCTGGTCAGAAGATTTATGCTGGAAAAGGAGCTGGTTGTTTGTATTCGAAAAAAAGTGTAAAATTAAACCCGTTGATATTAGGAGGTGGGCAGGAAAGCAATAATAGATCTGGAACACAAAATGTACCAGCGATACATGCCTTTGCTAATGCTCTTAAACTTTGCAAACAAACCCTTGAAAAGGAGAATAAGAGGCAAGTGGTATTGAGAGATCTTATAATAAATAGTTTATTATCAGAAACAGTTATTATAAATGGTTATTGGTCTGAAGGTGATTATCAAAATAGGGTGGCTAATAATATAAATTTAACAATAAAAGGTGTGGATACTCAGGTTCTTACAACATTTATAGACCTTAAAGGTTTTTGTATTAGTGGTGGAAGCGCTTGTCACAGCGGTGCAATTGCAACTACAAATAGAATTATTGAACAGCTCCACAATCACAGTGGTGCAAATATACGTGTAACTATTGGTCGCTTTACTACAAAAGAAGAAATCGAGAGTTTTATTATAGCTTTTAAAGAGGCAATAAAGCTCTTTGCCTAACTTTTTTACATCTCTTTAGGGTCTGTTGTAATAATCTTATGTTCGGTTGGGAAGGCTATTATTTCTATAGCAACGTGTCGAGGCCCTGCAAAGAATATCCCTTGTCCGACACTTGATTGTAGAAGCACTTGTTTTTCACCATCAGTTAGTGCAAAAATATCTCCAATCGCATCAATCGCCGCACTTGATTGTTTTAGTAGGATTTTCATTGCAGAGTTGGTTACAATTGGCCTTCCGTAAGGTGATTTTAGAAAATCCCCAACATCTTGTGTAATCGTTGTTACGCCAAGCCAATATTTACGAGCTCTCTTAACCAGTCCGAATAAGAATTTTGCAGAGTCTTCATTTTGCATCATTATCCAAGCCTCGTCTACAACCAAAACACGCTGTTTCTTTTCTGATCTTATTTCATTCCAAATATATTTAAGTAATATATACATGGCTATTGGCCTTAGTTGATCAACTAAATCTCTTATATTAAAAACAAGGAAGTTGTTTCCTACATTGATATTTGTTCTTTGGTTAAACATCCCAGCAAAAGTTCCTTCTGTGTATCTATACAATCTTTGCGCTAAGCTTTCACCGCCTACGATACCATTGAGAATATCTACAAGATCTCCCATGGTTGGAGGGGTTATACTAGCAAGGTCAGAATCTTCTGTGATATCTCTTTTTGCATAAGTTTCTTTCAGGGCTCTTTCCATCATGGAACTCTCTGTTGGATTTAGTTCTCCAACCATTAGACTTATTAGTCCCATTAAATCGATTATTGCAGATCGTAAAATATCAGCGCTTGATTCTCCAGGGAGTGGCTTTGGTAGATCAAACGGATTGATACGGTTTACAGAGTTCAGACTCATGTTTATATATGTTCCGCCAACGGTATTGGCCAATGTTTCATATTCATTCTCTGGGTCTATTACGATTACAGAAGTTCCAATCATTAGACTACGTAATATTTCCAATTTCACTGTGTAACTTTTACCAGCTCCAGATGTAGCAAAGATTACAGAATTTGCATTCTCCAATTCAAATCTATTGAATATGACCAGGGATGTATTGTGTCTATTGATTCCATACAATATTCCAGAGTCAGATGAAAGGTCAGAAGAGACAAATGGAAAACTCGCGGATAATGGGCCTGTGTTCAGATTGGTAAAGACATTTAAATCATCTTTTAGTATAGGTAATGCAGAATTGAAACCATCATCCATCTGTAAAGCAGATCTTTTTATAATTATATTTTGCCTGCTTAACATGTCTTCTATTGACTTGCTGTTTCTTTCAAGCTCTTCTTTTGTATCTGCATATACATTTACATAAATTCCTACTCGGAAGAACTTTTCTGTTCCTTGTTGTATTGCATCTCGCAGGCTTTCTACATCTCCGGCTGCGGTTTCTAATGCTACATCTCTAGCTTCTCCCTTTTCACTATTTATTTGCAGAGATGCTTGGATTTTGCCTACCTTACCCTTTAATTCTTTCAACACCTCTCCAGAATCTCTTGGGTATATAAAGATTGACAAATCCAGAGGTATATCTGCGTTTACAATACCTTCTAACCAACCACTTGATATAACACGTGGATATGTTAAAACAAAATGGCTTCTAATAAATTTTGTACCAATTTGCAATAGTCCGGTTTCAATTTTTACAGCACTGGGAGCCATTAGATCACGAATTGTGCTAACTCCTTTCAAATGGTTTTTTTGATTTTCTATTAAAGCCTTCTCAATTTCAATTTGTGTTTGTATAACCTCTTTTCTTAGGGATTCTCTATCAAGACTTCTTAGATATCTAGGATCGTTATGGTTTTGATTTCCCCTTCTTTGATTTCCTATATTTTGAGGCCTTCTATGTAACTGTCTAGGGTCTGGACGACCTCTAAGCTGCCTTAGATTTCTTGTTGGGTTTGTAGGTCTTGCTCCACGATTTATACTCGGTCTGTTTCTCTGTTGTTGTGTTCTTGTTGTGTTTCGTGAGATATCGCCAAGTTGTGGAGTTCTCATCTTGTTGTTAGGTGAGATTCTTCTTCGTAACTGTGATGGATCTAATCTTCTCTGCTTTTGTTCTGTTTGAACTGTATTTATATGTGCATTGCTTCGTAATTTTGCTAATTTATTAGAATGAGGCGATGGTGCGTTACTAGAGTTAGATTGGGTTGTATTCTGTCTTTGAAGGTCTTTTTGTTGTTTAGTATTGTTTGTTGTTACGTTTTTTTGGCGTTTTATAGCAGGCGCAAATTTACTCGGCTGTCTGGACTGTTGTCCTCCTGTACTTTGCTGTGCTCTTGTATTTGTTTGATTATTTTCTGCCATGCTCGTCAAATGCTTTGATTATAAAAAAATACTACAAAAGAAAATCAATTTTGGCAAGGGTTTAAATAACTGATTGACAAAATAATTAAAATTTGAAATCATCTTTTTTATGAAAGAGATTGTTTTATTTAGTGATGGAGGTAGTCGTGGTAATCCAGGAGCTGCAGGTTATGGTTTTGTTATATATGATGTTACGAAGAGAGTCTTTAATCCGAAGAATATTTCATCTGATTTTGATATTATAGGGCAGGGGTTTAAATATATAGGTGAGACTACGAACAATCAGGCAGAGTATCAAGGTATGTATGCGGGTATAGAGTATGTTTTAAATAATTTTGATCAAATAGATCATTTGCATATTTATTTGGATAGTGAGCTTATAGTTAAACAAATGAATAGAATATATAAGATGAGAAATAAGGATCTTAAGCCATGGTTTGTTATGTCAAACGAGATGCTGAAGAAGCTTGGATCGCTATATACGATCTCTCATATTAGGAGGGAGTACAATAAGGAGGCAGATGCTCTTGCTAATGTAGCTATGGACAGAGGTGAGTAAGAACACTTTTTATTTTAATAGTACAAGAAGTTCCAATTTCTCATCCCAAATACATTTTTAGAAAGACTTTTCATTTCCTGTAAAATTTTCATATGTTTTATATTAGGCTTTGATAGGTATAAATATGTTATAGATATAATCACTGCCATATAAAATTCTTGGCTTTTAATAACCGTATTGGTTGCAGAGAGTATTGTTGTAAAAATTGGTTGAGTTGTGTTTAGTTTTGCAAAATTATATACATTATATTGTAGTTGTTGTGGTTTTATAGTGGCAACTTGTAGATTGTTTATTGCAATTTTTGGATTTAGATTGATGTTTTTATTCCATTTCTCTAAAAATGTTAGTGGTTTTATTACCTTTATTTTATTTGGAGCCTTTGTATTGTTGATGTGTGTATTACTAGGAGCGGTCTTTATTGTATCAATTGGGGGTGTGATTATAATAGAATCCTCTATAGTTTCTTTTACAATATTTTTTGGTGTTCCAAAGTTGTTTTTATAGTATTCGTTAGTTGAAATTACCCAACTGTTCTTTTTTAAATCAAATTCTATACTATACTTTTTACCCGTTTTCATCTTTTGCTCTATTGTGTCTAAAACAGCAGAGTCTAAATTGACTTCAAAAATAACTTTACTATCTGGATTTATTAACTTAATCTGGATTGTCTTGTGCTCGTTGTTACTAATGCGAAGGGTTTTTCCACTTTTTATATTAGGTTCTATATTAAGTTTCCTTAAGGCAGAATCAAAATTTACTTCATCATAAGCAATTATTATATACCCTCTTGGTTTTATATTAATATCCTCTGTTATATTAATAGTGTCTTCTTGATTTGTAGAGTTTCGTAATTGTATTTTCCAGTTTTTTAAATTTATAGCGTTTGAGCTGTTGTTGTATAATTCAAACCATTTATCGAATCCGCATCTATTTTTATCAGTTTCAATAGTTTTACATTTATTTTCTTGAATACTTCCAAAATAATTTATCTCACTAATGATTAGTGAGTTGTTTGCACTGGCAAATGCAGCCGTGCTTGTCGATAAGATGATAACAGTAAATATAACAGCAAAAAATCTCTTTATTATATTTCTCATAATGTATTTTGCAGTTACTGTATAAAAAAATGGTAGCGAAGATGGGGGTCGAACCCATGACCTCGGGCTTATGAGTCCCGCGCTCTAACCAACTGAGCTACTTCGCCAACATTTTGATACTGTACGAAAAAATTATTTTTGTCAAGATTTGTTTTATTGATCCATGTCATTATGTTTCCATATTGCCATTTGCTGAAGACGGGTCCGTAGTTTTTTCCTTTAAAATCAAACATCTTTTTCTTTGCCTCTTTTTCTCCGGTTATCATGATTTGTTTTAGTCCAGTGTCTGATTTTATTTTATACAACAATCCTCCGAATCCATCATCTTCAGGATTTTTTAGCTCTAAAATCTTTGTATCTTTGACGTCTATAGCCTCATTGTATCCCTTTGTCAGATATGCATTCATCTTTTTGTATTTATCTGCTTCATTTTTTTTGATACGAAGTGTGTAGCTTTGCTTAACCTTCTCTTTCTCTATTTCAGAGTACTCTATATTGACTGTGTTTATATGCTCCTGGCCTTCTGGACTATCTTCATTTGCTTTTGTTTTAAATGTAATTTTACCATTATCAATATCCTCAGATGGTGTTGTTGTTGCTAACATCAAGAATCGTGTAGGGTTGTTTATGATGATGTTTTCTCCTGCTTTTGTGTCTTGGATTTGTTTTATATAGTAACTAGCTGTCCTATTGCTCCAGTTTTCATCGCTGAATACACTGCCTACCTCTGCCGTAGCTGAGACACTAGCTGTGTTAACACAAGCAATTAATATTAGAGAGGTTAGTATGATTAGTGTTTGTTTGATAATCTTATTAATTGTAGTCATTATAATGATGGTTATATTATTTTTGTATTTTAGTCAAGTTTTAATCTGAATTTACTTGTGCAAGTTTTGTTTTTACATTCTTTATTCTTCAGCAATAGTGTTCCGTAGAAGGGGTTGACTTCTATTTCAGTCAGTTTTTTAAGGTCGATATCCAACTCTATTGAGTAGCCATTGTATGGATGGACAAATTCGATTTTTGATATCTCATCAGGATACAGGTATATTATCGGTGAGTAGTTTTTTGCTTCGAGTGTTATTTGATTTAGTTCCGGGCTCTTGTCCCCGTTGTTAACATATTTATAAAATTGAGTATCTTTCAGCAGCAGAGTCCTTTTTTTGTTTTCTGCAGTATAGATATCTATCATATAGTCCGATGTCTCCAATCTACTCTTCTCTCTAAAGTCGTAGTCCTGTTCGTTAATCCTGAGTATAAAACCATCTGGTATTATTAGATTTTGTGTTATTCTCGGTTTTTGATTGTTGACAAATCTCTCTTGAAAGTCAAAGGTGTTTGTACGAGACAGATATAGAGAGTCGCCGTCTTTCTCGAATTCTACATCGTCTTGGAAGGTTTCGATAATATCGTCGCAGTATTCCCTGTTGCATTCACTTTTTAATGATATCTTTTTCTTTGTTGTGTCTAGGAAATTCAAAAACAAGCTAGTTGCCTTTGGCTTGTTCAGCAGGTAGTTGGTGTTTATGTAATCGAGGTTCGGAGTTGCGACTATTTTTTGTTCGTCTTGAAAAATATAAAAATTGCCATTTCCAATCTCTTCATCTTTGCCTAATGGTCCGATCTCTTCTTCTAGCTCTTTTATATCTTCTATTTCAATCTCTTCGCTTGTTAAGATTTCCCCAATCGTCATTACTTTTGTTGCTGTGGACACTTTTATATTACTAGAATTAAAAATGGCGGTATATGATCTTCCAACTGCATATCCACTATTGATAAAATCCTCTATATTAAGATAGTAGTTCGTAGAGTTGTTTGTATATTGTACTGTGTATTCTTTCCCGTCTTTTTCGTGTGATACTGCCAAAATTCTGTACTTATTTAGGATTGGATACATCATACTCCCTGCTAGTATGGAAATTGCAAGTATTGGTAGTAGTAGGAACTTGTTTGTGAACATTTTTATCTTTTCTTGTTTAGTCATTATAAATTTATTCTAGTTATTATTTTTTACACTTCGTCAGTATGTACAATCTATCACCGTTATTACTGTATTTTATTGTATCCTCTTGTGGTATAAAAGAGTGGTCGAATTCTTGTATTTCCTTCTTCGAATTTAGATCATCTCCCAAGAAGTACCAAAGGTTATCTATTCCGCTGAGTCGCTTCTTTGGATCAAGTTTCCACTGGTATAGCCTGGATGTATATATGAACAACATATGTGTGTATTCGTTGTTTTCTTCATCTTCTCCACAATAAAATTCTCTATTTTCTACAAAATCATATAGCTTATTCCTTTCTTCGGGGTACATGTATGTGCCAGCCCCAGGTGAGTTTATGACTGATTGGGCGAGCATCTTTGTCATTGGCTCTGTCAATATATATACATTTTTTGTATCAATATTATTATCCTCGATGATTTCTTTTGCTTCTAACACTGTTTTTAACTCCCCTTTTGTCCAAACCTGGAAGTTGTAGTATTGATATATATAATTGGATGATTGCATAACAATATATAACATGCTACTGCTAGCAACTATTGAGATTGCAATGATTTTGACTAGTTTTTTGGTTTTGATACTGTCTATACTCAACACTATCATGATAGCAGCCAGTGCTGGCAATAGCGAGGCTATTCTACGTCCAAACGGTATCGGCAATAGAAAGAGTGCGAAAGACAGTGCTGTTGGGATTTTTATCCAGATATACTTGTTATCTATGAAAAAGGTGAAAAAAAGTATAGTAACTGTTAACACTGCAAATAGTATTGGGGACATGGCAGTAGTTCCAAACCAGAGAGTTGCCCATATTGTCCTACTAGACGATGAATTGGTTGCGTCACTATCGAACCCAAGAAATGAGGCTATATTTGTAAAGAATTGACTGAATTCGAGTTTGAATATAAAGACATTTAATATAGCGAAGGCTGCAAATAGTGATATTAGTAAGTTGGTTATTGTTAATGATTTTCTTTTGAACAATACCTTCGGCCATTGTTGTTGTGTCATTATGAGAGGTATTATGACTAGCAACATAAGAACTGCAGACATAAAATGAAACAGGGTTAGTATCGCAAACAGAGCTATTGTTGTTTTGTATTTCTGTTTCTTTATCAGCAGAATTACTATCGGCAGAAAAATGAATAATACTTGGCTTGGTACAATTGCGAATCTGTTGAAGCTCAGATTTGGCGCGTTAGGAATTAACACCAACAAAGACCCCACTGCAGCAATAATTTCTCCAGATTTTTTGGTAATATATTGTATGAATCGTTTGAAGATAAAATAGAATAGGAAAAGAATTGGCAGCTGTAGGAAAGATTGAAACTCGAAGAGGTATTCGGCTTTGAAAAATGCTCTGGCTACGCCGAACATAGTATGGAATATGTTAGTATATGCAGATAATTGTATACTATCTGTTAGTTGCGATGGAAATAGTGCAAAATCCCCATCGTTTAGTCGATTCACAACAGTGTTATGGTTGAACAGGTCAGTCATTTGAGTCCCTGCTGGTGCCCAACTGTTAAAGAAGTATGAATAGTAAATCGTTATAGCAGATAAAAGAACTGCATCTATTGCTAATGATTTCCATTTTATTGTCACTTTTTTACCCTTATTGTCTGGCGAGTGATCTATTCTTTCAGTAGGTTTGGTTATTCCAATAGTGGCCTGTATAACCGTTATTATTGTAGATATAGATACTAACAGTATGCTGATATCGAACTTTATTGTTATATAGTTGATAAAATATAGTGCAAAAACCCCAGCTGATCCAAACAGCCATTTGATCATCTCGTTCTCTAGCAGCCCAAGGTTCGGTAGTTTTAGTCTTAGTGGTGTCTTTATGGCTTCAAATAGTGTAATTGGAAATAGTATAAAAAATATTATACCTATTAGTACAGATATGTCCGAATAACTATTGTTGTTATATAAAATAATTCCAATAAACCCGGCTATAGTCAAGACTGCTGGTTTTGACACTCTTGATATAATAGATCTGTGACTATTGATCCATGTGGTTATTTTTTTGAAATAACTCGTCCTTGTCTGCATTTTTTCTGGCATTTTTCTGTATTTAGTATACAATAGATACCATACAAAATACTAGTTGTCAAATTTCATATTTTTTACTTTCATGCTTTCAATAATGTTAAATATGTTTATTGCCATGTTAAATAAAAAAACAACTACTATAAATAGTCCAAGGTATGCAAGTATGTTTTGATCTTGTACTGTTCCCATGCCTTCTTTAATATCTTCTCCGTTTATCACTGATTCGCGGATTTGATCCGAAAGAGTGCTATATGTCCAAAAAATTATAAATGGTATCAAGTTGTTTAGTGAGTGTATCATAACTCCATACCAGAAGCCGAACTTTGCTCTAATATATCCAATTCCAACCCCTGCGATTGTCTGAGGGATCGCCAGTAAAAGCAGTAACCACCAAATACTAGATAAGTCCGTATTGTTGAATATATGAACAGCTCCGAATAATATTGCAGAAGTGTAGAATACGGTGCTAAAGTATCTTGTTATCCATTTTTTATATTTTTTTATATTGTTTTTATTAAATATTACGAAAAAAGCTATTAGGAAAAATACTATTCTCAGCAAAGTTGTTATTATATAATATTGTGCAGTGCTAATTTGATTGAACAAATCTCCAATTATATTTTTTACTCCGTTATCCATTATAATTGACAATGCAAATTCTAACACGAACAGAACCCCAAAAGACAGTGACGCACTTAACACCCATCTATTGGCTCCAAGCCATCCACGGAATGTAAACTCTTCTAATATTGGAGCAATTATAACAGCAGCAAAGAAAAATTTCCAAATATTTTGACTGGCTAATAGCTCTACTTGGTTTTGTCCTGAGTATCCAGAGTTTTTTAATACAGCGCTTATAATGAAAGATGCTATAACTACAAATAGTAGATAGAGACACCATACCCTGACACTGTACCAAAGTTTTTTCGATACAGGTATTGACTTTGATTTGTTGTTATATTTGGGTGATTTTATAAAGTTCCAGATATCTATAAGTAATGGCATAAAACTTGTTGACTATATTTGCTATAT
Source organism: Patescibacteria group bacterium (assembly GCA_029935375.1). Lineage (GTDB taxonomy): Bacteria > Patescibacteriota > JACMRA01 > JACMRA01 > JACMRA01 > JAOZKL01. Next base: position 12,397 of record JAOZKL010000005.1, read on the forward strand.
AATGTATAATTGTCAAGACAAGATAAAATACATATAAAATGACCATTATTTCATCGATAATTTTTTTGATACTAGGATTCACTTTGCTAATAAAAGGCGCAGATATGCTTGTAGACGGTGGTTCTGCAATAGCAAAAAAGTTTAATATACCAAATATTGTAATAGGGTTGACTATTGTATCATTTGGTACATCTACGCCAGAATTGCTAGTTTCTATAAAATCAGCTTTAGCAGGCAGTACAGATCTCGCAATGGGTAATGTAATAGGTTCGTGTATTTCCAATATTTTACTTATTCTTGGTATTTCTGCTGTAATATATCCTATTAAAATTAGTAAAGACAGTGTTTGGAAGGAAATTCCATTTACTTTTATATTAGTTTTATTAATGTTAATGTTTGGATTGTTTAATATGATAACAGCAGGCACACTTGGATCTATAAATCTATTTTCATTAGATCAGGTTGGTGTTTTGGGAAGATCTTTAGGATTAGTGCTCATTCTTCTCTTTTCTGGCTTCATGTTTTATACATATAACATCGCAAAGAAAGGGCAGAAACAAAAACAAAAGGAGATTATACAAGATAAAGAAACAAAGCCAAGGAAGATGATTGTTTCTATTGTTATGGTTCTAATTGGTTTAGCAGGGCTTGCCTTTGGTTCAGACATGGCTGTTAATAACGCTACCAATATCGCTCAAGTATTTGGTATGACAGAAGGTCTTATAGGTTTGACTGTTGTTGCCTTGGGAACTAGTCTTCCAGAATTAGCAGCCAGTGCAGTTGCTGCATACAAGAAAAACAGTGATATTGCTATTGGCAATGTAATGGGTTCAAATTTGTTTAATATTTTACTAGTCCTTGGTGTTACATTTTTGATTGTGCCAGTGGCAATAAGCGGTGTTAATGTTGCTGATATGTTAATGTTGCTAGGAGCCGTTGGTGGACTGTTTGGATTAACGTTTCTGTTTAAAAAGAATAGGATTGGTCGTGTGGAAGGTTTTATGATGATTTCAGCTTACTTTGTATATACCGCATTTTTGATTTGGAGAGATTTGTCTATGTAGACCTATCATTTAGATCTTGTTAAATTAAAGTTGACAGTTTTTTTTATTTACCTTCTTTAAGTTTTCTTAACTTATTTAGGCTGTTATTTTCTGTTTCTTCGCTGTTGTTTATCAGCTTTTTTTGCTCATTTTTCTTTCTCCAGCTGTCTTGGTCTTTATGAAAAGATTCTTTCGTTTTGGCAAACTTGTTAAAGTCTTTCCTCTTCCTTTTTGATTTTTTATCATCAGGAGTGTTGTTTAACCATTCGTTTATTTCTTGCTCTACTTCTACTCTTGATCGTGCATACTTTGCCCTTGAAATTGCCACTGTTTCGTCGAATATTCCAGCCTTTTCGTCAAATAATGGGGGTAGGGTGTTTGCAACAAACGGACTTGCGCCTCTACCATCTATACTCATTTTTATAGCCACTTGTGTTTTATCAAGGTTCGTAAGTGTTTGAGCTGTAATAGCTGGTCCAAATTCTTTCTCAAATTCATCTGCGTCAGTAGCTCCAACTCTAAATAATACCATGCTACCTACATTTCCAAAAACTGCATTTTTTACTTTCTGATTACCGGTTTCTGTTAGTTGTGCAATATACTGATGGGCCAAGATTAGATTTAACCTGTATTTTCTAGCTTCTGATAGAATTGTTGCAAAACTATCTGTTGTAAAGTTTTGGAATTCATCTACATACATATAAAAATCGCTACGATCCTGCTCTGCAATGTCTACTCGCCGCATAGCCGCAAGTTGTAATTTTGTCACTAACAAACTACCTAGTAAGTTAGAGTTATTTTCACCAAGCTTCCCTTTGGATAAATTAACTAGGAAAATTTTCTTATTATCCATTATGTCTCTAAGGTTGATTGTGCTCTCTGTTTGGCCAAGTATATTCCTGATAAGGTTAGTAGATAGAAACTGTCCTATTTTATTCAGAATTGGTGCAATGGCTTCTGTTCTATATCTTTCATTGAAACTTGTAAACTCTTTTTGCCAAAAATTACGAACCATTGGATCTCCAACTTGTTTAACAATTTTTTCTCTAAAATCAGTGTCTGTCAACATCCTCACTATACTTAATAGTGTATTTCCAGGGACTTCAAGCAGTGCTAACATTGTATTGTTTACTATGTATTCCATACGAGATGACCACATTCCCTCCCAAACTCGCTGGAAAATAGCCATTAGTCCAGATGCAACAAGGAAAACATCTTCATCTTCAGCCGCCTCTAATACATTCAGTCCAATTGGATTGTCTGTATCAGCTGGGTTAAAGTATACTACATCATCCCGTCGTTCAGGGGGTATTCTATCCATTATAAACTCTACAGAATCTCCATGTGGATCTAAGAAACAAACTCCATGTCCATTGTTTATATCTTGCAATATCATATTTTCCAATAAAGTGGATTTCCCCATGCCAGTTTTCCCGACTATATAAAAATGTCTTCGCCTATCTTCTTGTAATATTCCAAATGGTTTTTGATAGTCTCTTTCTCTAACTTGCCCAAAATAACATATTTCTGGACGAATGTTCATCTCAAATTCTTCTGGAACTGTTAGTTGGTTTCGGTACATTGATATCATTATCTCATTTTTTTGTAGTTTTGTCAACAAAAATTATAGTTTAAGTTAAAATATTTTGATATAAATATACAAAGGAAACAAATAGAGAGATTCCAAGTACATATCCAGCCATGACATCAATTAAAAAGTGCTTCTTTAAGAATATTCTAGAGTATCCAGTTATTAAGACCAATAAGGTAAAAACAATAAACGTGTATATATCCCCTGATAGATATCCAAGGGTTAAAAATATGAAAGAGGTCCTAGAAGAATGAATACTTGGAAAGCTTCCTGCATCAATTTTTTCTAGTGCGGTTGTGTAGGATTGTTTATTTGGTCTTGTTTTTGGGAAAAAATATTTAATCGTCATTCCAATTATATCATTTATAATAAGACCTATGGCGATATAAAGCAATTCTATGTTTAATCCAATACTTATAATAGATACAAACCCCAGTATTATCGGATTGCCAAGAGACGTTAAATCTCGCACATATTCTGTATATTTACTTTTTCTAAAATTATTTTTTTGTTTGATCATATTTTTTAAGTTTAATGTTTTTTATTGCAAATTCTATGCCAGAATATATAGTTATAGCCACTGTTATTGATAGCAGTAGATACTGTACCCATTGTAGTAAATATTCTATAGATAAATTAACAGTCATTTGCTGTATTATATGATATAAAAATATATATATAACTGTAGTTATCTGTATCGTTGTCTTTATTTTCCCTAACTTATCTGCTGATATGGTAAACCCTTTTTTTAGTTTGTAAAATCTGTATATTGTAACAAAAACCTCTCGTAGAACGATTGGAATTAGCCATATCATTGAATACCAGTTCAGCAATCCAAAAAGTGTAAATACCGTTATTATCATTATCTTATCTGCTATTGGATCGACAATTTTACCAAAAGTCGTTATTATCTTGTATTTCCTAGCTATATATCCATCCAGAAAATCTGTAACACTAGCAATTATAAATAATATTAATGACAGTATAAGATTTTGCAAGCTCTGTTGTAGTAACAAGATTGGTATAATTGCAGTCAATACTATTCTAGATATAGTTAGTATGTTTGGGATGTATCTAATGTTTTTCATTGTAATAATCTTGACAATTTTCTTTTTTTAGTCAACCATTTTTATGTTATTTTTTTTAATGCCGTTATAGCTCAGTGGTAGAGCATTTCCATGGTAAGGAAAAGGTCATCGGTTCAAGTCCGATTAACGGCTCCATTTAATTTCTCTATTACTCATTTTGATGGGTATTTTTTGTTAAATTAATATAATATCAAGCTCCTTATCTATATCTATATATTCTTTTATTTGAATTTGCAAAAATTTATCATCTTTATCAATTCCCCATAATAACATTTTACCATCAATTAATATTTTAGCTTCTCCTATTACAACTATATTTGATTTTTCGCAGATAGTTTTATCTTTCGTACAGTAGACTAGTCTCCACTTGCCTTCATGGTTTATCGGCTCTATAATTGCCGTGTTTTTTATTTTCCCAAGACTTGCAATGGCATTATCCCATGTTATATTTTTTGAATAATCTCTAATCTGTTCATCTTCTGGGATGGTTTCCACTGATGGCACCGTTTTATCTATTTCATCTACATATTTTATACTTTCCCAGTCATACCAGTGGCTAACTTGTCCGTTGCCAAATATCTCCATAACAGGCTGCATTAGAACTGTAGATCCATATTGTATCCAATTAAATTTTTTATAATCAAATCTATGTGGACTAAAAATTGCAAAACCAGCGCTTAATCCTATATAAACAGCAAAATATACAATTATTATTTGCACCCATAGCTTCGGCTTCCGACTTTTAACTTTTACTTCATTGTTTTCTTGCGCTTCATTGTTTTCTGTAGTCATACTATATGTTTTTATCCTAATAATAAAATTCAGTCTTGTCAAAAAGTTCTTTTTAATTAATATTATTATTTATGACTCATGATGAGTATTTGAAACTGGTTGAAGAGGTTAATCGTCTTCGTAATGAAATTCACTTGTTTAATAATGAAGAGGTAGGGGAAGGGGCTCTCGATGATCTTAAAAAGCAGATTACTGTATATGAAGAGCAAAATTCTGATAAAATGAGTAAGGACAGTCCTAATCTTATTATTGCAGGGGGAGTAATAGATTCGTTTGAGAAATTTTCACACAAGCGTAGGGTGCTTTCGTTAAATGATGTATTTGATATTGAAGAACTAAAAAGTTGGCAACAAAGATGGAAAGATTATTTAAAAAGAAATCCTTCTGATATTTCCAGTAATTTTGATCAGGACAAATCTTCTAGTAATGACTTGTTTGATCATCAGGATTTGGGTAAGGAAGAAGATACTATAGTTGATACTATAGTTGCAAAATATATTTGTGAGCCAAAGCTGGATGGACTGTCTCTTAGTCTTCATTACAATAATGGGGTTCTGATTTCTGCAGCAACAAGAGGAGATGGTTATACTGGAGAATTGGTGACAGAAAATGCAAAGCAGATAAAGTCAATTCCAAAAAACATACCAGATAATAGGAAAATGGAAATTAGAGGTGAGGTGTTTATATCTAATGCAGATTTTGATAAATTAAATAATGATATCATTGATCATTATAAAGCCGGTGACAGTGTAAAATATGGTAGAGATTCTACCTTTTCTAATCCAAGAAATGCAGCAGCAGGCACACTAAGACAGTTAGATTCTAATGTAGTTGCAGAGAGAAATTTAAGTTTCATTGCTTATAGTGTATTTGTCGAAGAAGATTAGTATCTTTTTCTCCAATTACCACTGCCTCCAGTTTACTAGAGAGTCGTTTGTTACTTGACCATAATATCCAGTACTTCCATATTTCCATGTGAAGTATCCAAGATCAGTCATACAGTCTTGCAAGTCTCTAACTTCTTGAGATCTCATACCTATAGACCATGATTTATCTCTTAGGAGTTCACATCTAGTTTTTGGTTGTTCTGTAATAACTTCTTCCTTCTCCTCTTCCTCTTCTACTAGAGCAGCTTTCCATTTGTTTAAAGCAGTTTGACTAACCTCACCATAATATCCAGTACTTCCATATTTCCATGTGAAGTATCCAAGATCAGTCATA
>JAOZKL010000005.1:18231-25841 GCA_029935375.1 Patescibacteria group bacterium
TACCTATAGACCATGATTTATCTCTTAGGAGTTCACATCTAGTTTTTGGTTGTTCAGCTTTCTTCTTTAAATAGTCTCTAGTTTTTTGCAATGAACTCTGTGTTACAGTGCCAAAATATCCAGTATCTGTTGGAAAATTGAATATACCAAGATCTCGTAGACAGCTTTGTAAGTTTTTTACTCTTTCAGACTCTTCACCAAATGTCCATTGAGAATTTATCAGTCGCAAGCACTCTGCTGTTGGAGTTTTTGTGATTATTCCATTGTCAGATCTATAATTTCGTAAGGACTGATCGGTCACGACACCGTACATGCCAGTTATCGCTCTATTCATATAATAACCTTCTTGTCTTAGAAATGCTTGTATGGTTTTGATATCTTCACTGCTCTCTCCGATGTGCCATTCTTTTGACAGTAAATATTCTATATCGCTTCTATATATTATTTCTGAATCGTTTTGAGAGTCTCCTTCTTGTTTGCTTCCGCTATTACCAAGATTAACAGCGTCTATATCACTCATTTTATATGTTACAGAGCTAACTCCCCATCCATTTGCTTTCATTATTTTCCATAGATTGTAATTACCCCAGTACACATGAGGAGTGTATCTATATTGTATCGCAGTTGCCTCATTAGTTAGAAATACGTTATATTCATCTAGTGTCGTAATAGTATTTCCTACTTTATAAGCATCTGTATAATTTTGATTTGTTGATATATTATAGTTAAATTGTAATTGATAAGCAGCCCAGTTAACTTGATTTGCAAATCCATAATATTGTGTATCACATTTTGCAGTATCTGGACATCCATAGCCCATCGCAGTTTTTAGTCTGTTATTAGGATCGTTCAATGTATCATAATTTGATAAAGATAGTAGCGACTGTTCTTTTTCAAGATATGAAAGTATGACAGCTGGATTTATATTTGGTACAACTCCCCATTTGCTACTTGTCTGACCTCTTGCAGCTCCAAATATCCAATAACTTGCTCTTTTTCCTTGATTTGTGTAGTTTTTCAATGGAGAGTCAACCCTCTCCAGATATGTTTGGACGGATTGTTCTGTAGGAAAGGCGCGTGTAGATTTTAGATCTTCGTTACTCATTATATAGTTTTTATCAAAAATTGGTGTAGACTTCACACCCATTACATATTTACTATTTTCTGATGATTCTGCTAACTTTTCTTCGATTTGTATATGGTTATACATGGCAAAACTAGCCACTAACAGATTTAGAATAAATAAAAAGATTCCTAATTTATACAATTTTTTCTTTGTAATCATATCATTTTTTTTGTTTTTGTTTATAGAAAACCAGGTTTTATTTTTGAGATCTGCTATATCTATATATTTAGTATATCTTAACTATTTATTCTTTGCAAATAATGTTTATTCTTTTGACAAAAATTTAAGCCTTATAATTAAATAGGCTTATTTTTTTTAATATTATGTTAGACTATGATGCTGATTTCCATTCTGCAATGTCGCCATCTTCCATTCTGTATTTCCTGCCTTCTAATCGCAGCTTGCCATTTTCAGACGCCCCTTTTCTACCATCATGCTCTATAAAATCGTTATATGAAATTATCTCTCCTGTAACAAAAAATTTCTCAAAGTCGGAGTGAATTACTCCAGCTGCTTGTGGCGCTGTCCATCCATTTGTAAATGTCCATGCTCTAGTTTCTTCGATTCCCACTGTAAAGTATGTAGATAAGTCTAGTTTTTTATAACATTTTCGTATTAATTTGTTTACTACATCTTTTTTCTCATCGCCAAACTCAGCTTTTTCTTTTTCAGACATTTCACTTAACTCAGCTTCTAATAATATATCTACATCAAAATCACTGTTAAACTTTGAATTTACTCCTCCATCATTTATATTTCCAAGTGTTAATATTGGCTTGTCCGTTAATAAGTTTAGAGATCTCCTCCATTTTATAATTTCAAAGTCTGTACTAGAATCCATTTTATGATCACTTGCAGGTTGTAACTGTGACAATTTAGTTAAAATCTTTTCTGCCACTGTTATTTTTATTTTTGCATTTTTTTCTTTACTTTGAGCTGCCTCTTTCTCTAACTTTGGCATCAAATTTTCCATGATTTTTTCATCTGCTAGTGTCAATTCCGCCATTAATATCTCTTGATCTTCTGTAGGATTGACGCGGTTCTCTACATGACTTATTTTGGAATTTTCAAACTTTCGTAAAACTATCAAGATTAGATCAACTTCACGGATATGTGAGAGAAATTGATTCCCTAGACCTTCTCCTTTATGAGCTCCAGCAACCAAACCAGCTATGTCTTTAAACTCTATATTTGTTGGCACTCTTTTTTTGGTTTCTACCATTTTTGATAAACTATCTAATCGCTCATCTGGAACTTGAACAACCCCATCGTGTGGATCTATTGTACAAAATGGGAAGTTTTCAGCAGGCACTCCTCGTTTTGTGAGAAGATTGAATAACGTTGATTTTCCGGCATTTGGTAATCCTACAAGTCCAACAGAAAGCATAAGTATAGTATATTAGTATTTTACAACATTCTTACTATTATTCTTTTCTTTGATTTTGTCAAATTTTAACGACTCTTGCATATTTTATGAATTAATGCTTATATTTAATATATGATTCAATATCTGCAATACACAGATTTTTCTCTAGTTTTGGAGTATGTTTCTAGTGTAGTTAATCTTGATATTATCAAAACTTTTAATAAGTTTAATATACCAGGTGTTGATAGGTTTGGTGTAGAAAAATGGGATGATATACAGACTAGGGCTCGTTCTGGCGGAGGGTTTTTTGACGATGGGTCGTCAATTTTTTTAATAGACATTGCCAATATTGATTTTGAGTCTCTCAGAAAGAAAGAAGTTGCTGGTATTGGTAGTATTGATGAGTCATTACAAATCTTTTTATACAGTTCATATAAAGATAAACTATTGGCTACTGAAAAAAATATTTTAAAAAAAATAAAATGTAATATAATCAATTTAAAAAAAGCTGATAATGGTAAGCTGGCAGAGTTTTTGGACAAATATCTTTTGGATCTTAATTTGGAAATTGCAAATGACACAAAGACAGAGATCCTCAAAAATAGTAATAACTATAAAGAAGTGGTTGATATTGTTGATTTTATTGATCTGGCAGAAGACCAGAAAAAGTCTATTTCTCATCTTTATAAAAAAGCAGAATTACCGTTGTATATGAGATCTTTCAATGTTTTGCAGTTAGATAGAGATATACCGAAGTGGAGTAACATAAAAACTGAGGACTTACAGTTTGCAATTAGTGTGGTATATGGTAAATTAGATAAACAACATAGTCAAATTGCACACACTTTTAAAAAAGATCTAATAATGACAGATGAAAAAATAAAAACTCGAGGGGGTATAAGTCCTATCCTTTGGTGGAAACTGTTTTTATGGAAGAGTAGGCTAAGTCGATAAAAAAATATCTAAATACATACTAAAAAAACAGGGACAATTCCCTGTAAGTTATTTTTATAAATGTGGAGGCAACGACCGGATTTGAACCGGTGTACAAGGTTTTGCAGACCTCTGCCTAACCGCTCGGCCACGTCGCCCAAAATATTTGTCAAGTTGACAATAATCAAACTATATGATTTTTATTCAATTTAGTCAAGACCTTGTTTTTGATATTTAAGAATTTTTATGTTTAAAGCGGATAAATTAAAAAAGAAAAAGAGTAGGTGGGCATCCTTTAAAAGTCAGCTCACCCCTAATAATATATCAACTCCTTCTGTGCTGATTTTCGGAGCTATTATAATAACAGCTCTTTCTTATTTCCTATCTATTCACAAACCTGTAAGTAGTCAGCCTTGGGTTAGTAGTGTTGTAATAGGATCTCTCATTGCGATTTTTCGTGGATATTTCCTTAGTTATGCTGCAATCAGTAGTCAAATAAAGAAAAAGAGGGTATTAGCATTGTCGATTACTGTGGCATTGTATGTTGGTCAGCTTATGGCTATATTCTATGCGATTTTATCTTTGACAGATGTTGTATTTATCAAAAAGTCTATCTTTGCTTTGCTAGTCGCAGTGTCTTTATATTTAATAGAGCTTGTAGTATCACATAAACAGAAGTTGATTAAATCTTCTATAATAGTTGCTTTTGTTTATTTACTTTCATATCTTTTGGTTGATATGACTTTGATAAACACCAACACTGATTTGTGGGACGCAACTGTCAATATTTTTACAGATAACAAATTTTGGAATTTTTTGGGAATTGTAATAATAGCTATAGAGTCCATACTATTTATTGGTTCTATAAAGCTGTTTACAAAATCAGTTAACGAATAGTCATTATTCATCATCTTTTATGTAGACATCTCTAGGTTTAGAGCCGTTTTGAGGGCCTACTATACCATACTCTTCTAGCTTCATTATTATTTTAGCAGCTTTTGGGTAGCCGATGCCCATAATCTGTTGCAGGAAACTTGCAGAGCCTTTTTGATATTTTATTACTATCTTTTTTGCTTCTTGATAAGTTTCGTCTAATTCACTCTCATTTCCTTTGTCTTCGAAACCTGGAATTCTTATTTTAGTCTCTGAAGCTTTTGTTACTTCATCTTCTATATTTCCAATAGATCCGCTTTCTTCTAGTTGGTTTGATAGAAAATCTACACACCTCTTTACTTCAATTTCTTCTACATTTGGACCTTGAAAACGAATAGGGTGCATCGCACTAGGCGAAACCATCATTCCATCCCCTCTTCCAAGAAGCTTCTCTGCTCCTCCAGTATCTAGAACCACTCTACTATCGATTTGCGAAGTTACTGTAAATGCTATTCGTGTAGGAATATTTGCTTTGATCAAGCCTGTTATCACACTTGTATCTGGTCTTTGTGTTCCAAGTATCAAATGAATACCTACAGCACGAGACATTTGCGTTAACCTTGCTATAATTGGTTCAACTTCTGATTTTGCCATTATCATGAGATCTGCAAGTTCATCTATTACAAAAACTATAAACGGCATTTTTTTCAAGTCTTTTTTATTTGCTAGGGCGTTATAGTCTTCTATATTCCTTTTGCCATGTTCTTCCAAAACTTTATAACGTTTATCCATTTCTATTACAGACCATTTTAATGCATTTATTGCTCTTTCAGAATCAGTGATTACTTTGCTTAGTAGGTGAGGAACCCTGTCATATAGTTTCAGTTCAACTCTTTTCATATCAACTAATATCATTTGAAGCTCTTTTGGAGAATATTTGTATAGAAGGCTTAGCAGTAATCCGTTTATCCATACAGATTTTCCTGATCCAGTTGCACCAGCGACTAATAGATGAGGCATTTTATGTATAGAGTATAGTATATTTTCACCTGATACATCTTTTCCAACAGCCACTGTCAGATTATCAGAATTTATGAATTTATGTGTTTGTAACAAATCTTTTAATCTAACTTCTGCTTTTACTGTGTTTGGAACCTCTATTCCAACTAAACTTTTTCCAGGGATTGGAGCTTGGATACGAATATTCTGAGCTGCCAGTTTGAGAGTAAGATCTTTTTGTAATTTATCAATCTTTGATAGTCTAACTCCGTTTGCAGGTCTTAGTCTGTATTGTGTTACAGTTGGTCCAACTATAGCATCTTGCATTTCAACTTCGATTCCAAAATGTGATAATGTTTCTTTTATAATCTCTTTCTTTTCTTCAATATCACCCGCATCAGCTATATCTATGCTTTTTTTGAGTATATCGAATGGAGGCAGTTTCCAATCTGTTGGACTGTCATTTTTTCTTAATTCTACAACCCCATCTGTATTAGTAGCAAAGCTAAATGATGGCTTTTTCATTTCTTTTTTAGACGAACTTGCTGTTGTTTGTACAATTTTTTCTGGTTTTTCTATAATATCTTTTGGTCTGGTTGGAGAGATTTCTTCTTTCACCATTGTGGTTCTTTTTTTCTTTGTAAATGAAATACTTGAACCATCTTCTTTTAACATATCGTCTTGTGTTCTTCCTCCTTTTCTCCAAAATTCAAATAAGTCTGGTACCAGGTCCATAACTTTCCCTGGGTTTTTAAGCGATTCTCCTATTTTATTCAAAAAGCTAACAAATGTCATATTTGAAATTAGAAAAATACCCATCAAAAATATAGTAAATAGTATTAGATATGTTCCAAGCGGGCCGAATGTATTTATAATCTGAGAGTGTAAGAAAAATCCTACCACCCCACCACCTTTATATGCATCATTCCAATTATCAACTTTTGCAATTATACTAAATAAGCCTTCTAGAGATGCGATTATAAAGGTCATTCCCCACACTAATCTACTGGATAGGTCTTCTTTGAGATCTTGCCTTCTTTGTAACTTTATCAATATCATACCAGCTAGTATAAAAGCTACTGGTAACAGTACAGCCCCTTTTCCAAGGGCTTGAAATGTAAATGTTTGAATGATTGCTCCAAAATTGCCACCTTCTCCGATTATAGATAGTATAATCAGTCCCGCTGCTGCAAAACAACCAACAATTCCTAATGTTATTTTTGAGTCTGCATCAAGATTAGGTACAATGCTTGGAATTCTAGATTTCTTTTTAGCCATATATATTTTTCATTTAACAGTAAAAGTTGTTTTTTGACAAGACCTCAAAAATGTTTTTTAATAATGAAAAATACTATATGTACAATAATAACGATATACAAGGCGAGTGCTCTGTTTGCAATATGAGTTTTTCAGAGAGGTTAATATTGGCAGATATTATTGGTATAGAAACACAGGAGTTGTTTGTAAATAACATTGAGTTAAACTCAGAGCAAGAAAAAGATTTTGATAGAAAGAGATTGTTATTGTCTAAAGGTTATCCTGTAGATTATTTGCTTTCAAGAGTCAGGATTGGCAGTTTAAGTTTATCAATCGATAAGGGGGTTTTTATACCTAGGCCAGAGACAGAGCAGGTTTTCAATATGGATCTTGCAATTGATAATGATACTCTGATTGTAGATATGTGCTCTGGTAGTGGAGCTATAGGACTAAATATTGCAAAAAAGTTTGAGAATAATACCATAATTTGCGTAGATGTAGATCAAAAAGCTATAGATAATATAGAAAAGAATATACAATCCAATTATCTGGAAAATGTTGAAGCTGTAAAATCTAATCTATTTGAAAATGAAGTTATTATTAAGAGGATAAAGAGCTGTAGTGATTGGGTCTTAATTTGTAACCCACCATACGTCCCAGAGTCCGATAAGCCAAAAAAAATAGAAAATAATTTAAAATTTGAGCCAGATCTTGCAATATATAGTTCAGAAAATGGTTTGTATTTATTCAATAGCATTATAGAATCTATAAAAACTATTGGTTGTTTTCCAAGTGAAATTGTTTTTGAGTTGGATCCTCGTAATATTGATGAGGCTGCAGTTGCTTTGAGAGAGGTGTATAAACATGTAGATATTATCAAAGATAGCAATAATTTAGACAGGTTTTTGGTTGCACTTGACAAAATACAATAAAAATTGTTTCATTATCATCAGTAATCTTAAACATCTTGTTATATGGAAAAAGAATATCAAAAATATATTGAAGAAACAGTAAGTTTCCTTATTAACCCAGTGGTTTAGAAGTCTGAGCTCGAGT
>JAOZKL010000086.1 GCA_029935375.1 Patescibacteria group bacterium
TAAAGCTATTTTTGAGACGTTTCTTCACCCAACAGTTCAAACGTTCCTGTATGCCAGATGGGCCTAAAGTTGGTACGATTTCTTTGAGTCCTAGGGCTGATTGGAAAATGGCTAGTGATGCTGATTTTGAGGTTTGGTTAAGTGAGCTTAAATAGTTATTTACGAGCAAAAGAAACTATTGAAACAAAATATCACTTAAATTTTAAACTTTCATTGTTTTATTTTTGTTATATGATTTCATTTATTATAGTAGGTTATTATCCAATATACAAAGATGAATACTTTATTCCATTTTTTATTGCTTTGTTGGTATCTAGTTGGTTTTATTATGATTATATATATGCTTACAAAAAACAATTAAAATCAAGTTTAAAATGGCTACCTATAAAAGGTAATATTGTAAGTAAGAAAATCATCAATCATTTATTTTTATTTGAAAGAAATTATGGTTTTTTACCTTCAATTAAATACAGTTACAAAATAAATGGTCAGCGATATTCATCTAAACAGTTTACATTATTTCCTCTTACTTCAACTGCAAAAACACATAGAAAAGAAGCGGCTACAAAACTAATGTATCAAATTGCAAAAAATAAAGAAATCTCTGTTTATGTGGATCCAAAAAATCATAATAACTCATATATATACAAAGAAGACTATAATAAGGTTAAAAATAGTTTCATTCTAGTATTTTGGAGTCTTATTGTATTTCCACTTTTTGGAATACCTTTTTATTTGTATTTTACAAGCCAAGGTTAATTGTAAATGGATAATTACACTATTTTAATAATCATTTTACTAGCTATTACAGCTATATTTATCATCAAAACACCAAAAGAGATATTATTTCCTAAAGATACCAATAAAGAGCGTAAAAAACATCTTGAAGAAAAGCTAAGATCATATTCTAAAGAAGATGAAGCAACCATAGTAAAAGGAAATAAGAAAAAAGCATTTATATTATCTATTCCTATCATACTTCTACTGCTTCCACTTGTTGTATTGAATATTTTTGTAGATTTTTTCCTAGAGACGCCTATTGTTTGTAATACTATTTTTGATTTTAATCTTGGTATATTTCTTTTATTTGGTGGGTATTTAACAGGCTCCTTAACTCTTTTTGTTTTTACTTTGCCATATGCTATTGAAGGATACACAATATATACGAAAAGCTATTCTCCTCCCCTTGATGCAATAAGATGGCATAATTTTATTGCGAAAAAGACCAAGTATCCTAAAACTATAGGTACTATAATAATGGCATTACCTGCCTTTGCTTTATTGCTCAATATCTATGTATATAATTCATGTAATAATCTTTATGATGATAAGTTCGAGCAAAAACTTAAAGAAAAAATTGAAAAAAAATGTATAGATAGAATTAAATGAAAAAGTTTTTTTCAAATCTATGTGATAATTTGATTGATTTGTATGACTTTATGTCACGACAGTCAAAAAAGAGTGATAGATATGCTGAAAAAATTTCCAATACAAATAAAAAAATTAACTCTTGGTTCTTTCGCATACCTATTTTAGGTGGTATCTTTAAATTTTTATATGCCATCTCTCCCTCTAGCCATATAAACAAAAATAGTGCAAATGAACTTTGTCAAGAATTAGGTTATGAAACACCAGAACCCAAAAATCCTGAAATGCCCAATAGAGCCTCTAAGTGCTACCTTGTATTATTCTTCCCTCTTGTTATAGCTACTGCCATAAGTATGATCAGTGCACTTTTTTCTTTTGTATTTACAGGAAACACCATTCTTTTTTTTAGTGAGTACGTAAAACTTCTCCCTCTTATACTTCTCTTCTTTCTTCTATTTTTAGTTATAACTCCTTATCTCTTCTTTAAACTCTTTTTTACAAAAGATAGAAAAAATATACAGATATACACCTACGGAGCATTAGTAGCTATCATTTTACCTACATTGATAATACCTCAAGATTATCATCACTATTTTGGAAAACCTCTTGAAATAATTGGAACTGTAAAAAGTGTTTATAAAAATGACCATAGGCAAAAGAGAAATTATATTGTTTTTTTAACCAATGAAGAAAACTTGAACAAAATGAAATTAACACATTTATCACGCCATTTAACAGATAATGCTAAAGTAGGTGAAAAATATATGATAAAAGGTAGAAAGTCTAAGTTTTATTTTACTTACGATTCAATAACAAAGAAAAGTAAATATATAAATTTTCATGAAGCCTTTCGGCAATACTTTCATTGTATGCAAACTTTATCACATGGTGGGTTGGAAAACCCACCCTACGATAATGATGACACTCTAAATTATTGACAAGTGTACCAACTTACGGTACAATAGAATCAAAAAAGGATATTCATGCTCTCAGTCAATCAATTTCGTGCGAATTTAAAACAGTATGTTGATCAAGCTGTAGATAACCATGAACCTCTACAGGTAAGTCGTAAAAATGGTGAAGCATTTGTTGTGATGTCACTTGAAGACTATGAAAGAGAACAAGAGACACTTTATGTACTTTCCAACTCTTCACTTATGGGGCAAATACAAGAATCATTACAAACATATGGGAAAAACAAAGGCTACACACCTTCAGCTGATGAATTGGATTTGGATGGTTCGAAATAGTGCGTTCCATTGTCTTTGAAGGTAATACATGGGAAATGTATGAAAAACTACGTCAAAAAGACAAGATAATGCATAAAAACCTATGTAAAATACTCAAACAACTTCAAAGGGATGATCCTATGCAAGGTTATGGTCATC
>JAOZKL010000032.1:0-7805 GCA_029935375.1 Patescibacteria group bacterium
ATCATTACACAACTCACCAACTTCTTCATTTATTTTTACGGTATCAGATAAAATGCTGTTTTCGTCATTTTCGTGACCAAGCATATCAAACCGATCCCTTATTCTAAAGTTTATAATTTTCATAAAACTCTGCAACTGATCTATAGTCATATTTATATAGAGTGCATCGTTTTTGCTAAACTGTCAAACAAAATGTACTCCGTAGAAATACCATCAAAGTACTGACCATAAATAAGGCTATCATCAGTATGTTGGTCTATACCAACCCTACTGCAATAATCTGCTTTTGTCCTGTCCCAAATTGATTTATCAACCAATGGCTGTGTTTTGTCTCCATTTTTGTAGGTCATTGCAGTCCCAATCTCTTTATGATAATCAGAAATAGAGAAAAAATGTGTATATTGTATATCCCATCGTTTCAAATCTTTTTTGAGGTTATCGGTCATTGATATACCTGTAACTATATGCACCTCAGCTCCTGCAAGTCGTTGTTCTGCAATTATAGCAGCAAAAAACTCTGGGTAAGCATCTATGACGCCGTGAATATCATAACTGTATTTCTTTGACATAAAAGAAAGCTACTAAAAGCAATAAAAATAAAATTGTCAAGAAAAAAGACCCCTTTCGGGGCTAGTTAAAATAAAATTTTGAACTATATCGACGATTAACGACGATCTCTGTCTTTGTTTGAAGGTTTAGCTTCATTAACAACCAAATCACGACCGTCAAGTTCTTGACCATCTAAATCTGCAACTGCTTTCTGAGCATCTTCTTCATTAACATATGTGACGAATCCAAAACCACGTGAACGACCAGTATCTCGGTCATTAACGATGACAGCTTCTTCAACTTCACCAATTTCTTCGAAAAATCTTTTCAATTCTTCGTTATCAACACCCCATGAGAGGTTTCCAATAAACAATTTCTTTGACATAACTATATAAATAACTAGTTGAATAGCAAAAATGCTATTTTACAACTACGATGGTACTATAACCTACTTTTGATTTTCTGTCAAGAGTTTTTGTGAGCATAAAAAAAATAGCTACAAAATAGCTACAATTAAGGTTAAAATGGTCGGGATGCTGGGAATTGAACCCAGTGTCTCTTGTTCCCAAAACAAGCATGTTACCGGTACACCACATCCCGCTGTTAATACAGCATATTATTATTTATATAAAAAACAAATATTGTCAAGAGTAGGCAAAACAACATTTGACATTTTGTATCTTTGTATCAAGACTGCAAATACATGCAACTATCAGATGGGGAAATCAAAAAAGCTCTAAAAACTGGAGACATAATCATAGAAGACTTCGATGAAAACAGGCTACAACCAGCTAGTTATGATGTGCTATTGGGCAATGAGTTTATGATCTTTGACAAACATAAGCTAGATATAATAGACCCAAGAGAGGATGTTAGCAAGTATATGACAAAGGTTGTGCTGAAAGATGAAGATGATTATTTTGTATTGCACCCAAAGGAGTTTGCACTCTCTATGACAAAAGACTATATAGGAGTTAACCAAAAGTATGCTTGTGAAATAATGGGCAAATCGTCTCTAGCTAGGCTTGGACTGATAGTACACACAACTGCTGGGTTTATAGACCCCGGAAACGAGCTAAACATTACATTAGAATTTTTTAATACTAACAGTATACCAATAAAGCTATACCCAGGTATGAAAATAGGGCAAATTGCATTTTACAAACTTGGAGAGCCTTGCCAAAGACCGTATGGAAGCGATGGATTAAACAGTAAATATTACAAAGCCAGAACAGTACAAGGCAGCCAAATGCATAGGAATTATAAAAAGTAGCACTATAAGATCCCACCAGATTGAACACCAGCAGTAGTATACCCCCTATTTGAACATGTAATGCTAGTATCTTGTATTGTATCTGTAGCAAAATCTAATGTATTAACTGTATCAACAGCAACATGATCACTAGAGAAATAACCATATACTGAATTATTACACCCAGCCAAATGCTGTCTTACCGATGTTAGCGTTGCAACACTACCAGTTATAGTTTCAGTTGAAAAATCAAAGCTATCTATCCTATCTATTTTTGCTGTACCATTCCACCCTCCGGCAAAATAACCGCTTGTAGTAGAGTTTACACCTGTTAAACCAAAATTAGTTGAAGGTAAAAAAGCAGTTGGGTTAATTGCAGCTTCTGTAGAAAAGTTTAACCCATCAATTGTGTTTCTGCCTACTGTACCATCAGTAGCACCTCCACCAAAATATCCATTTATAGTAGAGTTTATACCTGACAACATATCCCTAGCAATACTCAATACGGCTATAATATTATTTTGTGACTCATCAGCATAAACAATAGAATCAATTTCATTTAATGATGTGTCTCCCACTATCCGTCCACCTCCAATATAACCAGATGTAGTAGAATTTAACCCTGCCACAAGAGACCTCGCAACAGACAATCCATTAACAGATGTAAAATGTGTTTCATCTATAAATACAATACCATCTACAACATCGTAAGTAATTGTCAGGGCACCAGCATTTCCACCGCCACCGAAATAACCCCTCGCAATACTATTAAACCCTGCAACACCAACTCTGTTTGATGCTAAATTGATAGAAGTTGTGATTTTTGTTAGAGTTGAAAAAACAATACCGTCTATTACCGCCGCACTTCCTCCAAAATAACCCTTGCCTCCACCATTTAGCCATTGGGTTACAACCCCTGATGTTATCCATTCTGTACCGTTTATACAATATAGTTCTGTTGTAGAGGCTTTTGTAGTAGTTATTAATAGTTCTGTACCAGCAGTTATAGTAGTTGTGTATATCTTATCGTCTCCACTTTTTTCTATTTGTAATGTTTGATCTTCACTGTTAATAATAGTTACTTTCATTCCAGCTACTGCATCTGGAAGAGTAAATTTGACAATACCACTTGCCCCATCATTGCTAAATCCATTTAAACCTGTTTCAGCTTCTGCTGGCGTAATTGTATAATCTGCTGTTTTGGCTGTTATGTTGAATTTTTGTTCTACATTGCCAGTTAATAGTATTTGCCAAGCAGACCCGTCCCAATTTAACAATTCTTGGGATTCTGTATCTATATATATTCTACCTTCATCATCTACAGTCAAACCTGCTGGACGACTAGCTGTATCTCCATTGTGTATTCCACCTAGACTAGCTGGACCAAGTTGACCTAACCAAGAGTTTAATGTATCTCCCCAGTTTTTGTCTCCTTTCGTTGGTAGTTGGTTTATTGGCATATTGTTTTAGTTATAATTTTATCGTTTAGTTGTTTTCTTTCGTTTCTTAGTTTGTTTATTTTTTCTCTTCAAATATGGTCCAGAGTAACTAATGACAAGCAATACTATTATTACAGAGTACATTATCACCCTACTTATCTTAACCCCTGCTACCTGATCGTCTTCCTCCTCAGTATTTTGATCATCTTCTTTGTCATCAACAATATCTCCAGATTTTTGCATAAAGACAAGATCCTTTAGGACGCATTTTGTATAATCATCTCCAAAAAATATTTCCCCACCACTTGCGTTGCAATCGTCATAATTATCTACTCTGTTATAAAAAGAATCGTCTAGGTCTCTATTCATATAACAAACTTCAACACAAACATCAATACATACAATGTTTTGGTCAGTCTCATTTCTACAATGTGATGCACAGGAGTCAAATATACCTCCAATGTCTTGGCAAGTTTGTTTGTTTACTCCTATACATTCCCCAAAGTCGTTATATTGCCCACCTTCTAGTTCGCACTTTTCAGGAGCCAAAACATCAACAGATTGAATGCCTGATCCAAGAGCCACCTCCTCTACCGTACTGTGTACAGGAGAAGATGCAGAAATCATCCCGAATATAAAAGCTAAAGAAATTGAAAGAGTGTTTACTATTATTTTTGACATATTACTAGTTATGTATTTTTTTGAGACGATATGATTATAACTTTCCTTCTGATGCTAACGAACAATTTTTGGCTGCTTTTTGCAACTCTTGCTGAGATTGCTCATCAGTCTTAGCTTCATCTGCCCAAGCGTTTAGAGCTGGTTGCTGGATCCCACGACCGTAAGAAAAACTAATTGTCCAAGGCTTTCCACCAAACATTTTATTTATCATATTTAACCTATCTGCAGACTGCTTTGGAGTTTGCCCACCAGATAGAAAAACGATTCCAGCTACCTGCGTTGGAACATTTTCTTTGAAACATTTCATAGTTTGCTCTGCAATGACCTCATCAGATACCTGCTGACCAGACTCTTTACCAGGCAATATCATATTTGTCTTCAATAGCAAGCCTTCTAGCTCTGCACCTTTGCTTTCTAGTTTTGAAAACAACTTAGACAAAGCACGACTACTTGCGCCATAACATTGATTGATAGTATGCTTACCACTCATCACAATTTCTGGTTCTATTATTGGTACAATACCATTTTTTTGACAAATAACAGCATAATCAGCCAACGCTTCCATATTCTGATCCAAACAAGTATTTGTTGGCATTACATCGCTAATATATATAGCAGCTCTCCATTTTGCAAATTCTGCGCCCAGCTCTTTATATTCTTTCAGCCTAGCATCCAAACCATCTAGCCCTATTGTTAAATGCTCTCCATTTTCTCCTTCTGGACAATCTACCTTACCTTGATCAACCTTGATACCAACAGCAATTCCCTTGCTCTTTAAGATATCAGCAAAACTCTCTCCAACCTCGTTTGACTGTCTTATAGTTTCATCAAAAAGGATATAACCAGAGATAGACTCCTCAATATTAGGAGTTGTAACCAAAAGCTCACGATACTGCCTTCGTTTTTCCTCTGTGAAAGGGATATCCAATGCATCGAATCGGTTTTTACAAGTGCCTGTACTCTCATCAATAGCTAGAATACCCTTGCCTGATTCTACTAGTTTGCTTGCGATTATACTAAGTTTTGACATATACTAATCACCGTATATATTATACCAGATTTTGTCAAGCAAGATTAAAAGCTTCTAATCGCCCTAACTTTATGAGAAGTTTGCTTATTAATAAGAGATTGACTGCCATCATTAAAATCCTGCGACCATGAATCATAGCCACCAAACGGGACTGTACTAGACCAATAAACCGCAGATGTAAAATTATAACGAACCAAATCAGTTTGTACATATTGATATAATATATCTAATTGATCTTTTGCTGGCAAATACCAGTCACTCAATACACACAACACCTTGCTTGCACAGGTATTCGCTGCAGGAAATGTTGAATTAGATAAACCAGCTGTATTAGAAGCCCCATCTGTAATAGAGTTTGCATTTTGTTCCATTGCTGCAGTGCACCATAGTTGATCAGTCTCATCTTCATTTGCCATTATTAGACCGTTTGTACCATCAGTTTGAAATACTATCCCACCACCAATTATCCAACCTACCTTTATTTGCCCAGCATACTCTGATGGATCTGCTGTACAATCACTGGGATTATCTGTCCAATCATCTGCAATACCATTTAAAACCCACTCTGTATTGTTTATACAATATAGTTCTACTACAGATGCTTTAGTGTTATTTATTAATAGTTTTGTACCATTGATAATGTTAATTGTGTGTATCTTATCATCATTTACAGATTGTACTTGTAATGTTTGAGATTCTCCATTAACTATAGTGACTTTCATTCCCGCTACTGCGTCTGGGAGGGTAAATTTAACCGTTCCTGTCGCCCCATCATTGCCAAATCCATTCAGACCTGTTTCTGCTTCTTCAGTTGTAATTGTATAATCTGCTGTTTTTGCTGTTATATTGAACTTTTGCTCTTGGTTACCAGTTAGAAGTACTTGCCAAGCAGATCCATCCCATCTTAACAATTCTTGGGATTCTGTATCGATATAAACCCTACCTTCATCATCTACAGTCAAGCCTGCTGGACGACTAGCTGTATCTCCATTGTGTATACCACCTAGACTTGCAGGGCCAAGTTGACCTAACCAAGAGTTTAGTATAGTTCCCCAGTTTTTGGTACCTTTGGTTGGTAATTGATTTATAGCCATAATATATTAGTCATTTTTTGAATTAATCTGCTTTAATTTCTACTAACTAAACTATACTATACTAATGATTTTGTCAAGCAAAGATTATGCAACAAATCAAAGGAAAATAAAACCTACTTAATAACCTCAGCCAAGCCTTTGGTCCATGCAAAAGCACTGCTTTCATTCTCCGTATCATCTCCACTGGTATCTATCTTTAGCCCATCTTGTACTTTTTCTGCTCCAAAATCAGCAAATTTATCTTCAAGTATATCCACAGCCCTACAAAAGTTATCATAGTAACTTTCACCACAACCAAATACAGCAAACCTTTTACCGTTTAAGTTAGGAGAATCTTCTTCTAGATCTTCCATGTGGAAATCAAAGTCAGACTGAAGAGCGCCATCGTCCCATGTAGAACACCCGATTATAATATTATCATAATCTCCATATTCCAGACCATCAGCCTCTGCTACATCCAACATATCTGCTTCAACTCCAGCATCATAAAGAGTTTCTTTTATCTTCTGAGCATAGTCTGAAGTGTTACCTGTACTAGATCCAAACAAAATAAGTGTCTTCATAAATAATATTTTAATACAAAAGTACTAATCAGATTTGTTTAATTTTGTCAAATTATTTTGCTAACCCATCTGCTTTACACTCCAAATGAAGTCTAATATTTTTTCACCATTTAACACAGCATCTATATCCTTTTCTTCATGTTTGCTGCGATGATCCTTGACCTGCTTATACGGATGCAAAACATAACTACGTATCTGACT
This sequence comes from Patescibacteria group bacterium, assembly GCA_029935375.1. Lineage (GTDB taxonomy): Bacteria > Patescibacteriota > JACMRA01 > JACMRA01 > JACMRA01 > JAOZKL01. Next base: position 6,810 of record JAOZKL010000032.1, read on the forward strand.
ACCAAAATCTGCAGATTGATCTATGCCTTTGAGATCCTTTATCCTATCTTTTTGCTCTTTTAGTTTTTTTAGTGCAATTTTGTTTTTCAATATTTCCAATGCAATTATTTTGTTTTGTGCTTGGCTACGCTCATTCTGACAAGTTGCTACAAATTTGGTTGGGAGATGAGTAACACGAACAGCAGAATATGTAGTGTTTACAGACTGTCCGCCATTACCAGAGGATAAAAAGAAATCCCACTTCAGGTCATCATCGTTTATTTCTACCTCTTCAACTTGATCCAATCCATCTGGCAAAATTTCAACAGAAACAAATGAAGTCTCACGAGTATGGTTGGAATTAAAGGGTGACAAGCGAACAAGACGATGAACTCCTATCTCCTCCTTCATAAGGCCATAAACATTTTCACCCTCTATCCTTGCGGTCAAAGACTTTACACCACCTTCTTCTCCAGCAGAGATATCTATAGTAGACCACTTCCAGCCCTGTTGTTTGGTTGCAAATCCTTGATACATAGAGGCAATCATTGCCGCAAAATCTTGCGCGTCTACTCCACCAGCCCCACTTTGTATTGTAATTATTGCATTGTTTTGATCAAACTCACCGCTAAGAAATGTTTCTAATTCTAACTTTGTAAAGATTTTATTAGCATTTTTTATCGCTCTTTCAATTTCTTTTTCATCTTTTAGCTCCCAAGCAATTTCTAGATTTTCTATACTAGAAGACAGGTCATTGATAGTTTTTACTTTGTTAGATTCTGTTGATAGCTTTTTTTGTGTTTGCTGTGCCGAGGACGAATCATCCCAAAAACCCGGCTTCTGAACCTCTTTTTGCAACTCCAAAACACGTGTTTGGTGTCTGTCCAAGTTTAAGCTATTAAGCATATTATTATACTTTTGCAATAACTCCTTGTATTCGTTGTTGGTTAACATATATTAAAAACAACAAACCCTGTTTTATCACTTTTGTCAAATTACAATATCCCACCGGATTGA
>JAOZKL010000032.1:7905-9049 GCA_029935375.1 Patescibacteria group bacterium
AACAACAAACCCTGTTTTATCACTTTTGTCAAATTACAATATCCCACCGGATTGACAGCCTGTAGGATTAGTCCTTGCCACTGAAAGAGTTGCTGCGGGGTTAATTGCTGTTTCACTATTAAACCTTATACCATCAATAACATTAACAGCGTTTCCATCCCAGCCACCTGCAAAATAGCCATTCATAACAGAGTTTACACCAGCTAAATTACCCCTTGCCACTGAAAGGGTTGCAGATGGGTTTATAGCAGACTCATCACTAAAGTTAATACCATCAATCACATCACCAGAGCTAGAACTATTCGACCCCTCACAAAAATAACCTTTTATAACAGAATTTGCACCAGCTAACCCATACCTTGCAATAGATAAAGATGATGATGGGTTAATTGCAGACTCATCACTAAATTTAATTCCATCGATAGTATTATAATAATTAGAGCTATTGATCCAACCCCCTGCAAAATAACCTCTTGTGGTAGAATTTACACCTGCTAATCCACGCCTTGCAACAGAAAGAGTTGTAGATGGATTAATTGCAGACTCATCACTAAATTTAATTCCATCTATAAGCGATAAATTAGAACTCTCAATCCCGCCTCCAAAATAACCATTTGTAGATGAGTTTACACCAGTAACGTAACCCCTTGCGGTTGAAAGAATAGCTGATGGATTTATAGCAGACTCATCACTAAATTTAATCCCATCTATTGTATCATGAGATGCAGGGAAACCACCGCCAAAATAGCCATTTGTGGCAGAGTTTACACCCGCTGAGGAATACCTTGCAACAGATAATGTTGCAGTTGGATTTATGGCAGTTTCTGTACTAAATGCTAGTCCATCAATTGTATTTATTTCAACTGCACTATCATAACCTCCACCAAAATAACCTTTACCTCCACCATTTAGCCATTGGGTTACAACCCCTGATGTTATCCACTCTGTATCGTTTATACAATATAGTTCTGTTGCAGATGCTTTTGTATTATTTATCAGTAGTTCTGTACCAGCGGTTATACTAGTTGCATATATTTTATCGTCTCCACTTCTTTCTATTTGTAATGTTTGATCTTCACTGTTAATAATAGTTACTTTCATCCCAGCTACAGCATCTGGTAAAGTAAATTTAACCGCTCCTGTT
>JAOZKL010000033.1 GCA_029935375.1 Patescibacteria group bacterium
GAGAGTTAAAGACACTCCAGATAAAGGCTGTTCAGTAATTGCATCTAATACAAGAATTGTTACAGCTTCTATCTCACGCAAAGTAATTGTGTTCAATGTATTTTGACCAGGCTTAATTAAATATTTTGTAGAAAAATCTTTGTAAAAAGAAGATTCTAATACAATCTCAACCTCTCCCAAATCTATACCATCTATTTCAAAAAAACCATTTTCATCTATACTGATATCATTATCACCTATAGTTAGCTTTAATTTTGAAACATTAATCGAATCTCCTTCGAATTGTAATTGTCCATTAAAAGATGCATAATCATCTAATTCTAGTTTAAAATTTTGTTCAGTAGTAAAGAACCAGCCAATTTTCACATCTTCAACCCTAGATATATAACCATCTGCAGAGAGTTTAACTTTATATTCTCCTTGACTCATATTATAAAAGCTAAACTTACCATCGTCACCTGTCTTCACAGTGTCTTCCAAAACAGTAATAGAAGCTCCTGCAATAATAGAGCTATCTGGACCAGTAACAAACCCTTCAAAATCCACAGAAAGAAGCTTTTCATCCCAACCCATTAGAAAGGTTGTTAAAGTAAGAGCGAAGAGGATAAGGCTAGATATAGCAACGGCAATCCATAATTTAACTTTACTAACCACTCCTTTGTCAGATTTTAATACTCTCTTCTTTTTAGGTGGTTTTTGACTTTTTTTTGATTCCTTATCACTAATTTTAAAGTTTTTTTCTTGCAACACAGGTCTAGTTAACACACGCGGAGTACCATGCTTGATTTTATCAGTATCATCCAGCCCTTCTATTACACTATCATCGGATGAAACACCACTAAAACTATCTAACAAACCATCTACAGAACTTTTTCCACCAAGCCCTTGAAGAGGTTTTTGTGTAAAATCTTGAAGTTGATTATCTGAATTTGAAACATCTGAATCACTTGTTTTTGATGTATCAATACCCTTATCAATACCTATAGAATCAGACAAATTGATTTCAGCTGCTTTATTCTTACCTAATAACCCATCTATAAATGATGACATATTGCTACTATAACATAGTAATTATACACAACTCTACACGAATTGTCAAAGAGTTTTTAATACGAATACATCCCAATTGACAAGAAAAGAAAAACCTGAATATATATAACATATATTATGTCAGATACAGTCGACCAAAAAATAAATAAATTTGTACAGATCAGGTCGTTCCTTGCTGATAACATACCAATAATATTAGAAAATATAAAAGTAAGAAAAGAGGCTAATAAAATAAACAGTGAAGATCTTTTTGGCGACACAAGTTCCACAAAAACAAACACTATTAAATGGAATGTAAATTACAATAAAAAAAATCTATTAGATGTATTAATTGCTGAAAAAGAGAGCTTAGGTCTTTATGTATCTGGTAATCCATTAGAGAGGTATCAAAAGATTTTACAGTGGGTTAGAGAAACAGCTGGTCAAGATGATGTGCATTTAATATTAATTGATAAAGTTAAAAAAATATTTACGAAGGCAAATAAGATGATGTTTGCTTTGCAGATTTCAACTCCAAATCCAGAAGAACAGTTAGAAGGTATCATTTTTCCAAAAAATGCAATAAACCTATCACCAAAACTAGAAGAAAAGAAGATGTTCTGGGTAAAAGCAAATATACTCAAAAATAAGAAAAAGAAAGAAGAAGGTAGCGAGCTAGATAAAAATGATGGTATGCAAGAATATATAGAAATGCCAAAATTAGCAATTAGCAATCTTATCAAGTTCGACAAAGGTGCTGGAGAATTATTTATAAATGATGAAATAAAACTTCCCATCCGTAGAGAAGAGGCTCTGAAAAACATTGATTGGGACTACTTGGAACACAATCCAAAATCATTAAATCAAATGTTAGCTGGAGATGGCAAAACACTAGAAACATCAAAAATCTCTAATATTAAGATACCTAAAGATATTGGCAAAGAAAAGCTTAAAAAAATAAAATTATTATTAAAAAAAGAGGCGGAGGCGGGATTAGAAGAAATCTCAATCCAAATTGAAACTGCAAATGGATGGAAATCAGTAAAAGGAACCTTTTGGGTTAATATACAAACAATAAAAAATATAATAACATCAGCTAACTAAAAAATAACCCCTCAAAAGAGGGGTGTTTAAATTACTTATTTATAGAGTAATTATTTCTTAACAGCTTCTTTCAAAGTCTTTCCAACTTTGTATGCAACAGATGTTGATTCAGCGATCTGAATTGGTTCACCTGTCTTAGGGTTAACACCTTTACGAGCAGCACGAGTAACAACTCTAAATACACCAAAACCTGTAATGTTTACATCGTAACCACTAACTAGTTTGTCAGTAACAACAGTAATGAAACCATTTAGAAAACGTTCAGCCTGTGCCTTAGAAACATCAAGCTCTTGCCCTAGAGCTTCGATAAGCTCTGTCCTATTTACTTTATTCTTATTAGCCATAGCAAATATAAATATCAAACAAAAAATATGTTTTGTCAAGTAAAAAAAGCAGTTTTCTCGTATTATAACGGGCTTTGCGTCTATAGTATTACTAGTTTTAGTAATCACAGACAATTATAATCACATTAAAAAACCTCTATTTAATCAAGAAAAAGCAGGTCTATATTGACCTGCAATTTACTAAAGAAGTCTCAAAGAAACCTAGTGTTTTCCATAAACCCTCTCTACGTACCTTTCTCTGTGTTTTGTTTTAAACATAGCATCGATAGGAGTCAAAACAGCATTTTTCCAGAAACTACAACCAATACTATAAACTATAGGAACTACGAACAGTGTGCCAATAGTTGCAAACAACAAACCAGCGGTTAATGTTACACCTATGCCCGTCCAGAACGGATCAGCGATCGTCAATGGTAATATACCAAGGATTGTTGTCATAGTTGTAGATAAGATTGGTTTAAACCTTAGATACACAGCCTCAGAGATGATATCTGAAAGCTTATCCTCAGGCCTATCTCTTCGTAATATATTAAGAGTATCTATAAACACAATAGCATCATTAACAGCAATACCTATAAGAGCTGTCATACCAAGGCCAGAAACCATAGTTATTGCCTCATCGAATATGAACAATCCTGGGAAAACTCCAGCGAATGCCATAACAACAGATAACATGATAAGAGCTGGTTTTGCATAAGAGTTAAACTGGTTAACAAGCACTATATACACAATAACTACAGCCAACAAAGATACAAAAATCAACTTATTCATATCACTACTCATGTCAACTTCAGATCCGCCAAACACAACGCTTGACTCATCGTGAATACCGAACTCTTTCAGCTTTGTATCCCCATCTTTAAGCATCAACGATCCGCTTGAATCTTTTTCCAAGCCAAGGTATTCTTCAATACTTTCTTGGAACTTTACAATATCCTCATCCTCATCTAAGTCAATACTGATCTCTACAACACGATCACCATCAATACGAGAAATTCTATTAAGACTCTTAACTTCCTTTATATCTGCGACCTCTGATAATTTAGAAGACTGCCCATCTACAACAAGATTACGCAAATCCTCTGTTGAGTCTCTATCCTCTTCTTTGAAACCAAGGAACAGTCTATCTGACACGCCATCTTCCCTAACAACGATCGAACCAATCTCACTAGGAACTATAGTTTGTCTAACAGCACTAGCAACTTGCATATTATTAAGCTGTTTTCCTATTAAGCTGTCTAGATTGAAATCTACCTGGACAGAAGAAACAAGGTTAGTTTCAAAACTATTCACAGTTTTCTGAACACCTTCTTTAGAGTTTATAAACTCAACTAGATCAGCAGAAATCAAATCCAAAGTATCTAAGTCTTTGTCTTTAACCTCGATAACGATATCATACTCAGATTGTGGAGGACCATTCCCGCCAGAAGAGGCTTTTATATCAAGACCTTCATATTGACTCTCTATCGCAAGAATATCTTTTTCTAACTCATCACTTATTTCAAATATAGTTATATCGTCCTCTCTTTGTGTTGGCTCTGTAAAGGTAGTATAATACTGCCCATCCATATAGAACATTGACTGGAAGTGTGGAAGATCTATAATTTTATTGCCTAGTTTAGATATGACTTCTTTTTTTGTCTCAAGAGTTGTACCAGTTGGAAAATCAGAATTAATAGTCATAATAGAACCATCAATACCAGTCGGCATCTGACTTCCATCTACCTTACCAGCAAAGCTGAATCCAGCACCGATAACAATAATAGTAACTACTAATATAAGAGCACGCGCCAATGAACTGCCAAGAGCTTTTTTGATCATTTTTTTGTATGAAATAGCCAAGTCATTCATAGCCTTTTGCCCATAAAACACAATAGCTGGGATAATCAAGAGTTTTTGCCATTTTGCCAGCTTTTCAGTTTTCACTTCTTTATTTTCTTTTAATAACCACTTACCAAATAAAGGGGTAACTGTTAATGCTAGGAAATAAGATGCAAACAACATTATGATAATTGTAAACGGAATATATTTCAAAAATTCTCCCATTATACCATCTATACCAAAACCAAATGCAGCAAATACGACAACAGTAGTAACTGTAGCGGACGTTACAGCTGGAGCAAATGTTTTGATGGCTGACAAAACGGCTTCGGTTTTCTTTTTGCCTTTTTCTAGTTCTTGTGCTATACCCTCGACTATAACTATGGCATTATCTACCAACACACCAAGAGCAACTATCATTCCAAACAGAGTTAAGATATTAATAGTCCAACCTAATTGCCACAAAACAGCAAGTGTTATCAAGAACACAAGTGGTAAGATTGTAGAAACCACAACAGCTGCACGGAAATTTATGAAAAATAACAATATAACAATTATTAGAATAAGACCAATAAGAGCATTAGAAAGCAAAGTACTAATCTGCCTTTCCACTTCTGGAGCACTATCCATTAAAATTGCAATCTCAATATCATTTGGGATTATATTTTTCTCGTGAAGACTACTTATAGCATCTTTAACGGAATCTGATATTCGGATAGAATCTCCATTATCAGTTTTACTAACAAGCAAATAAACAGACTCAGTAAACTTTGAATCGTCGCCATCAACATACCCAGCATATGTGATTGACTCATTATCTATTGGAGATCTTTTTATCTCTGCTATATCAGACAATTTTAAAGGCCCAACTGCAATATTTCTCACATCTTCCAGTGTAGTTACTGGCGCATTTATCACTATCGCCTTGTATAATCCATCATCCGCTTTTACACTTCCACCAGGGACAGATGATATGTTAGACTGAACAATCCCAGATATCATATCATAGCTTAATCCAAACTCATTAAGGGATTCTGAATCCAAGAGTATGTCAATCTCGAATTCATCTGAAGGACTAATATCTACTCCCTTTATCTCATCTGATGATGATTCAACCTCGTTTGAAACAGCTGATGCATATAACAACAAATCATTTGTAGTATAATCACCAGAACTAACAATTCCAAGGGCCATTGTAGGACCAGTAGCCTCTATAACTGTTACTGTTACTTCTACTTCACTCGGCAATCCCTCCTTTGAAATCCCATTAGAGATCTCCCCTGCTCTTTTAGACATCTTGCTTTTCTCAAAGGTGTCCATGGATACTAATAAACTACCGAAACTATCTCCGGCAGTTGATCGTATTTTTGCAACATCTTCAATATCTCTCACAACCCTCTCCATAGGAACAACAACCTGCTGTTCTATATCACCAGCAGATGCACCAGGATATATAGCAACTACACTAATATAGTTAGTTGGGATGGTAGGAAAGTCCTGCCTCTGATTATTACTAATACCCATTACACCGACCATGAGAGACGCTATTATTAAAATAATCGTAACCCTCCAATTCTTTAGAAAATAACCACTCCACTTCGTAAAAAAAGAGGGGTTGTCATCAACCTTATTTATTTTAGACATTATATAAAAATTTTACTTGTTTTCTACCTTTTGAAAAATGTTATGGATTAAAACATCAATACTTTTGTTCATCTGATCTACATCACTCTTGGGCAACTCCTCCAAAAGAACGTTATTCAAATCTTTCAACATAATATGAGCTTTATCCAAAACCCTCTTTCCTCCATTAGTCAGCTTTAATACATGACGACGACGATCAGCCTTGTCTACTGTACGCAGAACAAAATTAGTGTCTTCAAGAATCTTGACCTGCCTACTAACGGCAGATTCTGTATGATTCAGGTGATAAGACACATCTTTTTGCGAAACATTAGAACACTCACCAATCATCATCATTACCATAAATTGTGACAATGAAATATTTAACTTTTTACGCAGTTGATTATCAGCAAACTTATCCGCAAGTATAGTCAAAGCATGTATCTTATAGACAAATATATTAGAAAAAGAGTTTGATGAGCAAGAACGCATAATAAAATTACAAGAAATAAACTAGCAAAAAATACTTAACATGTCAAGGGCTTTGTTTTTTTAGTTATAAAGTGAACCAATGAAGGCTGTACAATTTTCAATAACAATCTCTGTTGACAAATATATCAAAAATTAATATAATCTAATAATGTTAGAGTTCTCTTATCTCCGTATTGTTCAAAAAGTAACAGAAAAATATACATATCAAAGAGGTCTTAGATTCTTTCTAGATGGAAGAGTGGAATCTGGTACAAAAATGATACTCCAAAACTGGCAAATCTTCAATGTTATAGGTAGGAAAAAAGTATATACAGTTAAGATGCCGTTATTACACCTTCTCCTGCCTGTTAGAGATTTCCAAGCAGGAGAGAAGGCACTAGAAGAATCAGTACTATGTAATTGTGAATATTTCGAAATAAATGGTGTTTGCAAGCATATTGTAGCTGTTTGTGCACATTTAGATAAAAAGTTTGGAATTAAAAAAGCAAAAAAAATCGGTGACAAGTCTTTAATAAATACATTTTTTGAAGTTGAACAGAAAAAAAAATATAAAAAATGGATAGAGGATTTTCAATATTATATAGAAGCTCAGGGGTTACAAGATGAATCTAATGTCCTCTCTCAAACAATGGAATCTATTGTTTCTGAAGCATTTCAAAATACAACTAAATATAAAGAAATATTAAATAAACTTGGCCAAATTGCTCAAGATTCTCTAGTCGACTACCAAAAAGAAAAAAGAATTGCAAATCTTATAAGCAACAAAAAATTCTTATTACTTGCTAATAATTCTTGGTGGAAATTTTGGAAGCCTATCTTTGGACAAATGGAAGAGAAAAATAAACTCCAAATACTCCAAAAACTATGGACAATATATATTAACTCACCGAACCAATTAAGCGACTTAAGAGAAGATTTGATTGATATTAACAAAAAATTAAACGAAAAACAAAAAAATGAGATAATTGAATATGTTGCAGAGAACTCTTATTTAAATAAAGATGAAAATACCTTACTCCAGCTTGCTCTTGATATATCATGTAAAACCTATCTTGAGAAAAAAATAGAACTATTAGATCCAATTTTTTTAATCAAATTAGTGCAGATCGCCCCAGACTATACAGAGGCAATAGAAATCAAACTATTGAATCAAGTCAAGTTGTGGTCAGATTTTTTGCAACTAGGTCGTTATGATGAAATTGTAGATGTTATGAAAAAATGGAAAAGCACACTTGGTTGGAGTGAAATATTTCAGGAAGCAGAACAATACATTAGACTCTCTCATAAGAACAAACGAAAGTTAATTAAATTGATTTCAAAACTGTAACTATTGACAAAAACTAATTAAGAAAATATAAAAGCATATAATTATATTATACAATATGCTCAAAACAAATACATTTAAAAAGCTCTTTATATCAATACTGGTCTTAGTCTTAGGAGTAATGACAATTTATAGCTGGGCAAACTCTCAAGATGACAAAAGCTCTGCTACAGATAACGAATCTATCCCGAATGTGTATTTTTTCTATGGCTCTACATGCCCTCACTGTAAAAGGGAGAAGCCGCTATTAAGACAATTGGAAAAAGATGGCAAGGCCGATGTATACTATTATGAGGTTTACGGCAGTAAAAATAACTCTAAAAAACAAAGGGACGTCGCCGATTTACTAGGAGCTGATGGTAACGGAGTACCTTTTACAATTATAGGAGATCAGTATTGGGAGGGCTATGACAATGAAGATGGGGTTGGGCGAGAGATAATCGAAAGAATTCAATATTGTACAGAAAATGAGTGTAGCGACAAAGCTGGTCAATTACTTGAAGTCGTAGAAAAAAATGATGATGAGCAAATTATACAAACAAGCTCAACAGAACAACAGAATCGAAGTAAAGACGAAATTGATATCTCAATCTTTGGTATAAACTTTGGAGAATTTAATATAAAAAAAACATCACTACCCTTTGCAGTCTTCACAATTGCTCTTGTAGATGGATTTAACCCCTGTGCCATGTGGATACTAATATTTTTAATCACAATGCTCATTGACATGAAAAATAAGGTAAAAATGTTTATTCTCGGAGGAACATTTATATTCACTTCTGGGTTTGTATACTTTGCTATATTATCTGGATGGGGATACCTATTTGAATCATTGCGTCCATATACAATATTAATAAATTCAATAGTTGCTGTAATTGCAATAGTATTTGGTTATTCTGCACTAGAAAAATATTTGAAGAAAGAGCCGGAAACCTGTGAGGTAATAGATACAAAAAAACGAAAAAAAATATTTGATAAAATTAAGGACTTGATACAGAAAAAATCTTTCGTTATATCATTAATTGGTATTATCATATTGGCAATAAGTGTAAATATTGTAGAGTTGTTCTGTTCTATAGGATTGCCAGTAGTATATAGCAACCTACTAACAGCAAATGAGGTAGCAGAATCAACTAAATTCTTATATCATGGTTTTTATTCATTAGTTTTTATGCTTGATGATCTTGTTGTCTTTACTATGGCAATGGTAACTCTAAATATTACAGGAATAACACAAAAACTAAATAAACCAACAAAATTAGTAGGGGGTATTGTTATGACTCTTATTGGACTATATCTATATTCAGAAG
>JAOZKL010000087.1 GCA_029935375.1 Patescibacteria group bacterium
GATAAGTGATGAGAGTTCAGCGATATTTGAGTTTACAGCATTGGATAAACCGGTCGTTTTAAATAGATTTTTAAAATTACGCTGGTCATATTATCTTAATCCTAAAAAACTTTTAAAACGATTGGATAGTGGCATAGATATGTATAGACAGATAGGTAACAATGCTGAAGATTATGAGCAAATGGTGGTGCAGGTGAAAGATAATTTAGATAATCCTTTCAAGTTCAGTGCGGTTAGAAAAAAATATACCAAAGATATATGTGGAGAGGTTGATGGTCGTGTGTCAGCTAGAATTATTAAGGTTTTAAATGAACTTAAATAAACATATGGTTACCCCAAAATTTTCATAAAATAATGAATTTTTGTATATTGCGTAGAAAGGATACTATGTGAATGGTTTAGGCAAGAATATTAATTATACGAAATATATTAATTATGTGGCTATCGCATATGCTTTTATACTTCCTCTTTCCCGTGCAGGGATAGTTTTTTTTAGTATATTACTGATTATATTATGGCTTTTCGAAGGTGAATGGAAAGAAAAATTTAAGCTGTTGAAACAAAACAAAGTGGCACTTTCAATTATTGCTTTTCTTCTCTTTGCCTGTATCTCTTTGCTTTGGACGGATGAGGTAGCGAAAGCATTTAGATATATTAAAAAATACTGGTATTTCTTACCTATTTTTGTTCTATTTACCTCGATAAAAAGAGAATATATCACCAAGATTATTTCTGCATTTATTTTTGGAATGTTCATAAGTGAAGTGATCTCTTACGGAGTGTTCTTTGAGTTATGGCAATTTAAACATGCTACACCGGAGAATCCTTCTCCTTTTATGCATCATATAGAGTATAGTGTTTTTCTTGCATTTACGGCATTGATACTGCTTAATCGCATATTTAATGAAGAGGATATGAAGCATAAGATTTTTTATACTTTCTTTTTTCTTACAGTAAGTGGTAATTTATTTTTGACTGCAGGTCGTACGGGGCAATTTGCTTTTATTATAGGACTTTTTGTCTTGGCATTGGTGAGTTTTAAAAATAAATTAAAAGCTTTAACCATAGCTATTATCTTGGGTGTATTAGTCATAGGTATAGCTTTTAATGTGAGTACAACTTTTCATGATCGTGTGATTACAGGTAAAAATAATCTTTTAAATGTAGTAGAAAATAAAAACTACTGTACCTCTTGGGGTATGAGGGTAGGGGCTTGGATAGTTTCAAAAGATATTGTAATGGAAGATCCTATTTTAGGATTGGGATTTGCTGATAATATGAAAGAATTTCATCATATTATTGATGAAAAATATCCTTCTATGAAGTGTATGCATACAGTATTTATGCATGTACATAATCAATATTTACAAGTTTTAATTGCATTGGGTTTTGTAGGACTGTTTTTATTTCTAGCTATTTTCTATAGGATTGGAAGATTACAGATAGATGATCAAGAGTTGAGTAATATGAGATATGTATATATTGCTGTATTGTTTTTTGCTTTTATTCCGGAAGTATTACTCCATAGACAGTTTAATATGGTACTTTTTGCACTAATAATAGGCTTGTTTCTTGCACAAAATAGGATTGAGAATGAAGTTAAAAATGACTGAAACAAACTATGAGGGGTTTCTGTCACAAGTAAGAGACTATTTTAAAGTATCTGAAAATACTATCCATAAAGCCAGAAATGAGATTAAAATAATTTCATATAAAGATACTTCTCTAGTGATAAAATCATTTAAAATCCCACATTTTGTCAATAGAGTAGTTTATACATTTTTTCGTGACAGTAAAGCTAAAAAATCATATGAGAACAGTGTGAAAATTATCAATTTTGTTCCTAAACCTATAGGATATATGGAATTTGAAAAATTTGGTCTTATTTATGACAGTTATTTTGTAAGTGAAAACTTTCAATATGATTTTACCATACGAGAACCACTTTTAGATGACAATTTTAAAAATAAAGAAGATATTTTTAAAGCATTTGCAAAATTTACATTTGACTTACATGAAAATAGTGTTTTGCATAAAGATTATTCACCTGGGAATATCCTTGTAAAGGTAGAAAATGAAAGTTATGTTTTTAAAATAGTTGATATAAACAGGATGGAGTTTCAAAACCTTAGTTTAGATAAAAGGCTTAAAAATTTTTCTAAACTGTGGGCAAAAGATAAGGATTTGCAGACTATTATAAAAGAATATGCACAGTTAATGAACATCGATGAGAAGAAGTGTATTGACAGAGCACTGGTTTATTCACAAGAGCACAAATATAAAAAAAATATAAAGAAAAGATTAAGAGGGAAAAAAGTTGTTGATTGATACTATTTCTGTTGTGATCATTGCAAAAAATGCAGATAATACTATAGAAGAAACACTAAAAAGTTTAATAACATTTAAAAATGTTCTCCTCTATCTAAATAATTCAACTGATAAAACTGAAGAGATAGCAAAAAGATATTCTAATATTACTATTGTTCATGGTGACTTCTTAGGTTTTGGTCCTACAAAAAATAAGGCTGCTACGTATGCTGAGAATGAATGGATATTATCATTAGACAGTGATGAAATGATAGGAAAATTATTATTGGAAGAACTCAAATTATTAGAGTTAGACAATAAAAAAGAGGTGTTTATATTAAAAAGAGATAATTATTTTTTAGGAGAAGAGGTTAAATACAGTGGTT
>JAOZKL010000088.1 GCA_029935375.1 Patescibacteria group bacterium
CAGATAATAATTCTAAAACAACCAAGATAAAACTACAAATGAAAAAAGGAGACAAACTATCTCAAGATTTCAGAATAACAACAGATATAGATAAATTAACAAATCAACTAGAACAAGAAAATACAACAGATAATACTAACCCTAATCTAGATCTAAATAATAATAATAATAATAATAATAATAATGAACAAAACAATCTAAACATATCTAACCCAGAAGCAATAAAAACAAGAAATGAAGTAAAATACAGTTCAAACAATATCCTAAACAGAGCTCTACAATGTGGCAATACATCATATACGATAACAGCCAAACAAATAGATAAAGCAGGTAATATTTCAACTTCAACAAAGCCAATAACTATCACAACCCAAGATTGTCCAATATGTGGATTTAGTAATGGAATATTTACATCTCCAATACACAATACAAATGCATATATAGCACATCCCTATGGAAAGTCTGCAAACTATGCAAATGGAGCTGCAAGTCATAGAGGAGTAGACTACAACGGAATATCACACACAGAGCCAATATATGCAACATATCCAGGAATAATAGAATATGCAGACTACAGCCAAAAAGATGATTATGGAAAAGATCTAAGTAAGACACAATACAGTCAAGTATTTGGAAACAAGGTAACAATAAATCATGGTCAGATAGGAGGAAAAACTATCAAAACAATCTATGCTCATCTGATGCCAGAGAATGCAACACAATTAAGAGCGGGGGACTATGTAGATCAAAACACAATAATAGGTAGAATGGGATCAACAGGCAGATCAACAGGAGCTCATCTCCATTTCGAAGTCCACCAAGACAACACAGCAATAGATCCAGAGCTATACTTAGGCAAACAAAACACAAACATACCAGATAATCTATACAATGGTTATTGCCCGGCAGAAGGCAGTGGGGGTTATGAAGATGGATTCGACAGCTATCCAGATTATACAATTTCAGAGGATGAGCAAGCAGAAGACCTAGCGAACTATTTGGCTGATAGTTTCTCCAAGAAAACAGACTTTGAGGGTATTAATAAATATATTGGTGATGATGTGCCACAAAGTGTGATAGACTCTTGTGTTCCAACCAGTCCTTTTCCAGAATTACCATTTGATGATTTTTCTAATGCAAACCAAGGAGGTAAGTATAGCCTTGATCCTTTTGGCAAATGCGTTTATCGGTGGATAGTTGATCATATAGATGATCTGGTAGACAGTGGAAACGGTCAAGAATTGGCAAAATATCTCAGAATGAATGACAGTTGCGGTGTCAAATATATCAAAGTGGATAAGACATACGACAAAAACAATAATGAGATTGCTTATGACGGTATAGTAATGTTGAACCCATATACAAACGATCCATACTTTGTCAAAAACGGAATATATGACAAATACCAAAGAGAAAACAAGGCCTGTGGTATAATAGGTGTACCAAAGAGTGAAGAAGGCGATGCAGCCGTTCGTGACGATAGTATTGCAATAGAGAACCAAGCCTGGTATCAAAGATTCGAACGACGACTACCTGGAGAGCATACTAATGGAGATTATACGAATAATAGTATATATGGGTATGGGTATTGGAGTGGTCACTCTCTGAAATTCAAATCACACTTTATAGTAAATGCAGTTGCAGATAAATTTGAAGACATTGGAGGTACTAATAGCTTGTATGATTTTCCAACGGAAGATACACAGAAGCCTAATTATTGTAAACAGCAGTTTTATGGTAGAGACCATGTTATGGAGAGTGATTGTGGTATAGAGAGGGGGATAACTGTGCCAAAAAGACCTTGTGGTAAAGATGGGCTTGATGATAACGGAAATAATTTTAGAAATTGTGATATTCCTCCAGATAATAGCTTTAGTCTCTCTAGTAATTTTACGGTTGTGTCTGCTGGCAGCGGCAGGTTAACAGCAGATGTGATGAAAGAATACCCAGAAGATAAGCCTAATATATGGATAATTACACACGGTTTTAATGATAATGTAAATATTGGTGGAAGGTTCTATAATATGGCGATAGAGTTGTCCCAATTATATCCAGATGATATCATTATAACTCTTCAGTGGTCTGGTGCTGAACCTCCAGAAGAGTGTGCTCATTTGGGCGATATGTCTATACTTTGCGCTCGTTTGTCTACTCAGACAATCAGAGAGTCAGCATTCTTGTTTAACAGGGAGTTGGACACATGGGGATTTACCACCTCTCAAGAATATGGTAATAAGTTGGGTATAATAGGACACTCTCTTGGCACTATAATGGCCAGTGAAATATCTATGGAGTATGGAACAAGCGGAGCTAGGCAGATTATTTTACTTGAACCTCCTAACGAGTCTTTGTTGATGAGTTTAGATCCAAAGCGTATTGCAAAAGAATTCGTAGGAAATGGAGTTGCTGATCTGGCAGGCTTGAAGGATGGCAAGCATTTGTATGATTTATCTAAAGATTTGCAAGATTCTCAGGATGATGCAGATACAGCTGCAAAAGTTGCCGGCAGTTATTTTCCTTTATCGTTTTCTACTGAAAAACTTATCGTAAATCACAATAATGGAGCAAGGAGACTGGATTACAATAAAACTGCTCAACATTCCTTAGCCTTGTTTGGTTCCAATTCTACCGCGGCTGGAAAAGACCTTTCATCTAC
>JAOZKL010000089.1 GCA_029935375.1 Patescibacteria group bacterium
AGTGAAAATGACGGAATGTGTCTACAAACCCGTCTTTTAGGAACCAATCCAAAGCCTCTCTCTCTTCTGGAAGGCATCCAGTTGTTTTTCTGTTTTCTTTATATCTTTCCAGATCAATATCCCCTACTGTTGTATTGAAATCACCACACAAAATAACATTTTGACCATCTACACGCAGCTTCTTGGCAAAATTATACACTTCTTTATAAAACCCTATTTTGTAATCTATCCTATCTTGACCCCTTCCACCCTGCGGGTAGTAACCATTTAACACTGTAAACTCAAACCCTGATGATTTTACACGATATCTACAAGTTAGCAATCTACCCTCCTCATCAAACTTGGATGAGCCTATCCCAACATTAACATCAACAAGGACAAGATTAGACTCTACAGCAACACTATCTATCAGAGAAGAGTCTTCCTCAGAAATCTCTTTGGATATTTCAAACTGTCCAATAGTAGCAACTCCACTATATCCTTTGCGCACACTAGCAGAGTCAAACCTTATGTCATAATTTTTTTTTTGGAAGACAGGGCACACCTCATCAATCATTTTTTGAGAATCGGTTTTTGTCTCCTGCACACAAAGAATATCAGGATTAACATCTTTCATAAAACCCTCCCAGAGACCCTTTCTCATTGCAGCTCTTATTCCATTCACATTCCAAGAAAATAAATTTATAATCATATACTAACCTTTATAAAGCTGCGTAAAATAACCTAAAATTGGCTCGTAATTTAAGACCAAAAGGAAAAGAAGAAGGTGATAAATACCAGAAAAAACTATACGATTATTATACTGCAAATCATAGGAATCTTTTGCGATGCCCACAATAGCTTGATATAAGAAATCCCAAACTATCAAAACAAGAAATGTAATATACCAATATGTCAAGCGCCCCTCTGCAAACGGAGTCATACTAAGCAAATAAATAGCTATTAGTGATTGAAAAATTAAAAAACAAAAAACACCTCCAATTTTGACCAATCTCTTCAGATTCTCAGTATTTATAGTTGCAATTGATACAACTGTTATAGAAAGAGAAGTAAAAAACAACCAAACAAACGGGTGGATAGTGTTGAATATATACTCTATGAAATCAGAGAAAAACTCACGAGTTATTGTCCTATCTGCTGAAATAAACTCAAAAAAACCAAAAGTAGCTATACTAAACAGATAAATCTGAATAAATATTAAATGCATCTTATTTTTATAATGACCAAATAGATTGCGATTAACGAGAAAAACAAGAACAACTAAAATTGCAGCTATAGCCTTTGTACTCATATTTATATCTCCAAAATGCAGATTAGTCTCGTTTAACCTTAGATAATATCCAAAAACAAAACTAATCAAAATATTTGATTGAAGCCAAGTGCCAAAAGATCTGGCAAAATCCCAACGAGATTGGTAACAAATAATATAAGTAAATAGTACATGTACACTAAGAACTGTTAAAATAATCCAACGTCTACGAACACCAAAAGTCTCCTGTACGCTTGGCAAAGCAGTAGCCAAAAACATACACAGCGCTAGTACAGATAATATTGCAGCAACAATCGACGCTTTATTATCAACTATATACTTAACAAATGATCGTAAAGTTTTTTGTGTTGGAGTTAACTTTTTTTTTGTTGAACCTAAAAAATCCATAATGATATTGTAGATAAATATATACGAAATAATTTTGTTTTAGTCAACCCGTGCATAAAAAAAATAGCCCAAATAGGCTATATAGAGTAAAAAATGGTGCGACCAGGAGGATTCGAACCTCCGACCCACAGCTTAGAAGGCTGTTGCTCTATCCAACTGAGCTATGGCCGCATCAGAAATAGCTTGCACTAAAAGACGGTTTTTGTCAAGACTTTGACAAGTTACAAAATAACATTTATAATAAATATACAAATATTGTATATGCTTTTTAAAATCATAATCTACTTTGCAGTAAATATAGGGAGTTTGTTTTTGTTGAAAAATTATTTAACAAACTTTGATGTATCTAGTCTAGAGTCAGCAGCCATTTTCGTTGTGGCTCTGACGGTAATAAATTGGATAATAGTGCCAGTGGTAAAGTTACTAGCGTTTCCTATAAATTTTCTCACACTTGGACTTTTCAATATAGTGATAAGTGCAATAGCAGTATGGTTCGTCGTTCGATATGTAGATGGAGTACAGATCACAGGAGACTTGAAACAACAAGCAATCACCTTGATAATACTCTCAATAGCATTTTCGCTAGCAGGATCTTTTTCTCATAAACTGACGAAGGACAGAAAAGACGATTAACAAAAAAACCTAGACATCAAAAAACCGCACTCTATTAGAATGCGGAGTTAAAAAAGTTTAACCTAACCAAAAATACTGGTGATGATAGAATGCTCCAAATTCGAAAAGAATTCAAATATTACTGTAATAATACTAGAATACCACGGAGGCAATCCAAATCATAACCAATTATATAATCACCTTCCAATCGCTAAAATCGTAAAAGTGGATAACTGAGAAACAAAGAATCGTAAATTAATACTGTTCATTTTCTTTTGAAATGATTTATAAAAATTATCTCAAACCTTTCACACACCGAATAAAACAAATGATGATATTTCAACAGGAAGCACAAGAT
>JAOZKL010000034.1 GCA_029935375.1 Patescibacteria group bacterium
ATCTAGCCTTGCTGGTTGCCAATCCGGTGGGATATTATAATCCAAAATAAAAAGAACTATTAAAGTTCTGTGGTTTATTTTTTGCTCTTCAAGTCAAGTTTTTAATCAATTACAAATTCACTCAATTCATTGTCTAGCTCATCTGCAAGTTTTTTTGCTTTTACTGTACCAATTACTTTTTTCTTTGGTGCTGGCTCTCGTTCAACTCTTTCACTTGCTCTTTCTTTTTTTGGTGCTTTTGTTGATCCCTCTGGTTCCAAAAACTGTACTCGCACTGATTTACCCTCTACTTTACCTATAGATTTTAGTATAGTTTTGACAGAATTTGCCATTATACCTTTACGTCCAATTAAGATCCCCATGTCATCCTTGTGGACCTTTACTGTTATATAGATATTTTTCCCGTCATCTTTACGATCAATTTCTACCACATCATCGTTAGATACTAGTGTTTTTACTATATATTCCAAAACTTCCATATCTTTTGTTGCTTGTGTAGTCATAATAGGTTAAAAGTTTTTATTTTTTAGCTTATAAACTTTATTCAAGTCTATATAAAACAGTATTAACTAAGGTGCTTGTTCTTTTTCAAGATAGATTTAACAGTGTCTGACATCTCAATATTGTTTCCGATACATCTATCCAACTCTGTTTTGTCTGAGATGATAAGCTCCTTTGTTCTTGGGTTATAGTTTCCAAGGATTGCTTTGAATTTTTTCGATACATGGCGAGTTTTTTCTGCAACAACGATACGATAATATGGTTGGTGTACTCTTCCTGTTCTTTGTAATCTTATAGTTAACATAATTTTCTAATTTATTTTTTAACGAACTCTACGTGAATAGTACTCTACAAGGTATCCCATGTTGAA
This sequence comes from Patescibacteria group bacterium, assembly GCA_029935375.1. Classification (GTDB taxonomy): domain Bacteria; phylum Patescibacteriota; class JACMRA01; order JACMRA01; family JACMRA01; genus JAOZKL01. Next base: position 872 of record JAOZKL010000034.1, read on the forward strand.
GTCTTTTGGTAAGTCTGTTTCTAGTGGCAGGTTGATAACTTTTATAGTCTTATCTTTCTTTTCTAGCCAAGCTGGAGATTCTTGAGGAACTTCTAGTTTGAACTCTTTCCAGAAAGGTCTTTTAATTTTATTTTCTTTTACCTCTACAAGGTCCCCAACTTTTACAAGCATTGAAGGGATTGAAGCTTTTTTACCATTGATATTGAAATGACCGTGATTTACCAATTGTCTAGCCTGAGACATAGAGTTTGCAAGTCCAGCTCTATATACAACGCTATCCAAACGACGTTCTAGCAATTCTAGTACAACATTACCAGTTTGCCCACCTGTTGTAAATGCCTTTCTGAATAAGTTTGTCATTTGTTTTTCAGAAACACCATAACTGTAACGCAAAGCCTGTTTTTCTTGTAGATGTTTACCGTATTCTGATAATCTTATAAACCTTTGGTTTGGTCCGTGTTCTCCTGGTTTATAATTTTTCTTTGTGTATTCATCTTTTGCAGAAAAACTACGAGCACCTTTTAAAAACAAGTTTCGTTGAACTCGCCTTGATAATTTTACTTTTGATCCTGTATATCTTGACATATTTTATAATAATTTATTATACTCTTCTAGTTTTTCGTTTTGTAACTCCACCAAATGGGAACCCTGTAGTGTCTTTTATAGATTCGATTTCTAAATCTGAACTTTGAATAACTCTCAAAAAAGAATCTCTACCCATTCCACCACCATTTATTACTAGGTGAGCTGTAGATGCTCCAATTTCCTGACAGATTTCCATGATTTGTTCTGTAGCTCTTTGTGATGCAAATGGAGTTGATTTTCTAGAACCTTTAAATCCAACTTTACCAGAACTAGCCCAAGTAATAACCTTTCCTTCCAAGTCTGTAAGTGTGATTATACTGTTATTGAAATTTGCTTTTAGACAGATTCGTACAATAGGTACTTTCTTTTTAAGCTTTTTTCTTTTTATAGTTTTTTCTTTCTTTGCCATAAATATTATAAATTAATCTTTTTTAGTTGTTATTATATTCTACTATGTCTTTGTAACTGCTGTTCTTCCACTTCCTGCAGTTGCACGCTTGTTTCCACGACAAGTACGACTATTTGTCTTAGTTCTTTGCCCCCTTACTGGAAGGTGTTTACGATGACGATCACCTCTCCAACATTTTATTTCTAAAAGCCTCTTAATATTACTACGGCGATTGTTTACTATATCTTCTTCTGTAACCAATTCATCTTCTATATATGTACGAATACTCTTCATCTCTTTTTCAGACAAATCCTCCAGTGTTGTATTGTAAGCTATCTTTAACTTATCTAACATCTCTTTAACACTATTTTTACCAATGCCTTTTATAGCTGTTAAGCCAAATCTAACTTGCTTTTTTTGGTTTATTGAAACTCCTGCAATACGAATCATAATTCAAATTAATATTTTTTTACTTTTTTTCTTCGACGAGAAATAGGTTGTCGTGCTTTTATTCTTGGGCCTATAGAACTGTTATCAAATGGGTAAAAACGCAAAATACCTTTACGCTTACAAAAATATCCCTGAGCCATGCGACCCCTTCTTTTGAGTGCTTTACCTCGTCCTTTCATTGACACTTTAACTTTCATAATTCTATTTATTAACTTTTGGTGGTTTCGTGAACGATCTTTTTAACATAACTATAGTTCCATTGGTTAGGTCTTGGTTGGGGTCTATCTCTACTGTAACAGTATCTCCCTTGATCATGTTGATGTGTTTGAGTTTAAAAACAGTTCTAAGCTTACAATCAACCATAATATCATCCAAATCACCAGGCCTTTCAACTCTTACTTTGAAACGAGTTCCAGGGAGTGCTTCATAGATACGTCCTTGTAGATAGATTTTGTTTGGATCAAACTCAATATCTAAGTTCTTACGCTTTCTTTTTCCGCTGCCTGCCTTTTTCCTCTTTTTGCCTCTATAGTATGCCATTTAATATTATTTCTCGACTTTTGAACAGTCAAGTCACTAGTTAAAACTACTTTTTATCTTTTGTCAAGAGTTTTTAGTTTTTATAAGTTGGTAGCTAAATTAGCCCAGCTTGCCAATTCTTCTACATTTTCTATTATTTGATTTGGTACATTGTAATAGTTTTTTAGGTGTTGTGTTTTGCTGGGTGAAAAAAACTTACTTTTATAATCTCTGTATATCACAGAAGTCTTTTTATTTGTTTTGAAGTACAGGTTCAGAGGTGTTCCAGATATTATTGCAAAAAACTTATCATCATTATATAATCCATATCCACCAAACATTTTTGTGTATGTTATATTTGGTAATAATCTAAGCTGGTCTAGTATATAGTTAAGATAGCTTTCCTTGTGCATTCATTTTTGTTTTAACTTTACTATTTTTTGTAACTCTGATTTTCTTTGTAGAAGACTTTTTCTTATTTTTTACAATTATTTGCTTATCTTTCACTATTATCTCTATGCTATTAGCTTTTGGATGATCTAATAAATAGTCGGCTAATGGTGTTTGTACTAATTCTGCTACAGACGATTTTACCTCTCTTGCTCCATATTGTATTTTTTTGCCCATTGTATCAGCAACATACTTAACCAAATCTTTGCCGAAGCTTATACTTCTTCCTTGTTTGAATAGATGCTTTTGTACCAAAGTTAGTTGTTTTACAATTATTGATTTTAGTATTTTGGTGCTTATTGGTCTAAACACTATCTTGCCAGTAATTCGTCCTAAAATTTCTGGTCGTATACTTTTTTCCACCTCGTCCATCACCTGATCTTTGATAACTTGATAGTCTTGCTCTTCCTCTTCATCATCTACAATCCCATCAAATCCTATTTTACTAGCAAACTTATTTAATTTATTTTTACCAAGATTGGAGGTTAAGAATATTAAAGTATTTTGGCAGCTTACGGTCTCTCCTTTAGCATCTGTAATTTGCCCATCTTCCAACATTTGTAATAGTATGTTTAGATTTTCTGGATGACCTTTTTCTATCTCATCAAATAGTATTACAGAATATGGTCTTTTTCTCAAAAAAGATGTTAGTTGTGGTTCATCATCATAGCCAATATATCCAGCAGGCGCTCCAAGCAATCTACTAGTACTGTGTTTTTCTTTCAGCTCTGACATGTCAATCTTTAATAGATATTTTTTTGGATCTCCATAAAGATTTTTTGTTAGAACTTTTACAAGTTCTGTTTTCCCTACTCCAGTTGGACCTAATAATATGAAACTTGCTATTGGGCCTGTGTTTGGATTTACACCCGCATGGCTCAATTTCAGTGCATTTGTAACACGATTGATAACCTCTTGTTGTCCAAAGATCTCTTTTTTTAGGCTGCCTTCAAGCTCTTTTATCTGAGTATAGATGTTTGAACTGATCCTTACAAGTGGAACTCCTGACATATCAGATATTGTCTTCTCTAGTAGATGTTCTGTAACAACACTTAGTTTTTGTATTTCCTTGTTCTTGATATTCAAGCTTGATAATTTTTGCTCTAAGCTCTTCTGATCTTTGTCAAATTTTTCAGTAAGTTTATCATTTTCATTCAATATGGCATCATTTTTTTGTTGTATGAGCCCTAATATTTCTTTCTCGATTTTACTCCACTCGGTTTCCCTTCCTTCCAATTTCATTGCTTTTTTATATGCATAGATACGAGCTCTAACCAATGTTTCATCGAGAACATCAAAAGCTTTATCTGGAAAATGTCTTTCTGCTAAAAATCTACCAGCCAAATCTACAGATTTTTCTAATAAACTGTCTGGAAAAGTTGCTTTGTGGAAGTTCTCATATCCTATTTTTGCACCTTTCAAAATACGCACAGTCTCTTCTTGGCTAGGCTCTTCCACTCTAACAGTTTGAAATCTTCTTGCTAGTGCCTTGTCTTTCTTAATTGTCCTGTATTCTGATTCGGTAGTGGCTCCAATTATACTGATTTCTCCGCGGGCTAGGGCGGGTTTTAGTATTCCACCCATCTCAGGTCCCTTTTCTGAGCCTCCGTTGCCAGCTCCAACTATATCATGTATCTCATCTATAAAAAGGATTACATTGCCATCTTCTTCAACTTCTTTTAGTACTGATTTTAATCTTTGTTCAAACTCTCCACGGAACACAGATCCTGCAATCATTCCACTGATATCTAGGCTCATTATTTGTTTGCCTTGTAACCACTGAGGAATTTCTTTTTTGTTGATCCTTTGTGCCAAGCCTTCAATCAAAGCTGTTTTTCCAACTCCAGCTTCGCCTAAGATTATAGGATTGTTTTTGTTTTTTCTGCTTAAAATTTGTATAATTCTATCTAATTCTTTATCCCTCTCCAGTAGTTTGAAATTCTTTTCTTTGCTTATTTTTTTATTCAAATTTACTGCAAATGTTTTTAAAGCTGATTTCTTTTTCCTACCTTTTCTTCCAGTAAACTGTTGTTTCATGTCAGCTTTCATCTGCTCTTTCATGTCTTCATCTGGTTCATTTGTTGTTGAGGAGTTTGCAACGCGGTCTTCGAATATTTGGAGTATAACAGATTTTAGTTTTTCAACTTGGTTTTCTGTCATGTTCATCAGTTCACGGCCGTGTGAGTTAGCCGATTCTAATATGCCGAACAGTAGGTGTTCTATACCGATATAGTCATAGTCAAAATCTTCCGCAATTCTGATAGAGATATCTAGAGCCATCTGAAACTCAGTTGTTATCTCTGGGAGCATATCTATAGCCTCTTTTGCCTTGCCTTCTTTACTATTTTTTGGTTGGAATTTTGACAGACCTTGTTCTTTCATTGTTTTTAACAAGTCCTTGCTTTCCATATTTCCTATCAAGCTGACTTGTAGTGGAAGATCTTCTTGTGGCTGTGATAGTATACCAAACAGTAGATGCTCTGTCCCAATATTTGTATGCCCAAGCTGGACGGCGACTTGTTGTGCTAGATCTAAACTATTCTTTGCTCTATCATTAAATTTTGGAATCTTGGTCATATTATTATATATAATTCAATAGAAACATTATAAGAAAAAACTTTTTTTGGCAAGGGTATTTTTTGGTTGCTAGTATTGATATCGTGCTTGCAATTTTGTGTTTTGTGTGCTTTGGTGTAGAAAATTATTGAATTTGAATACTTATTATGAGCTTTGAGAAAGGATTTGGAGAATTGAAAAGAGAGAAAAACACACCACCGAAGATCATCGAAAAGCAAGAGGGTAGGGAGGTTACAGCTGTTGTTAGTGTTATGGCAGTATCATTTGACACTTTTGATCAGCCGTCAATTGACAAAAGAATTAACAAGAAAGATTCTAGGTTGGGCGTTGTAGCAGATATTTTTGGAGATGTGTACGGAGGGTTCGCTAAATATTGCCTGAAAAATCACTTTACAGAGACAATGAAAGTATATTCCGCTGGAGGTAAGATTGATTTCTTGACAGTGTTTGCCGCAGAGGGCAAAATAGCCCCTTATGCTTTTGCAGAGCTAAGTCAACGGTTTTTTGTAGAATATATAGAAACAACTGACTTTGTGTCTCAGCTTAGAAAGCTCTCAGATGAAATGGACTGTTCGTTTCAGATAGATCTTCTGAAAACAGCGCCAGCGAGTGATGAAAAATTCGATTCTGAGAATAGGCTGTTTGCAATGATTTTTGATAAGAACTCTGATAATTTCTTAGTCGATTCGATAAAAAGCAATTAATTGTTTTAACGATATTTCCAATTTTTTCTAATGAGCGTAAGCAATTGCTTTGTCTTCCCACATTCCGATTATTTTTATCTCTCCTGGATATGTTACATCTGTTTGTATTTGCTCGCTGATTAGTTTTACTAGTTTATGCATTTGGGCAGGAGTTGTCTTTTTTGTATCGAAGAATACCCACAATTCTCTTGACCCTCTCATTACCCAAGCTTTGTTTATACCTGGGATATTTTCTGCAATTTTTTCCAAAGCTTCAACTCTTTGAGTATATGCTTCTACACTTTCCTTCCTTCCTCCTGGACGACTACCGCTGATATTATCACATGCATCTACAATTACAGCTTCTAAACACATTCCTTTTTCTGCATCTTCATACTCTTCATTATGATGGCTTGATACACACTTTTTAATCTTCCAATTCAATCCAAAAGTATCACAAACTTTTTCTCCAAGTGTAACATGGTCACCCTTCCCTCCAACAGTTTCCTCATCTATAGCTTTTCCTATGTCGTGGAGCAGGGCACCTTTTATACACATGTCAACTTCTATTGGTGGATTTGCAGGGAATTGTTGGTTAAGATCTTTTGCTAATATTCCAGCAAGTCTTGCCATCTCCACACTATGTGTTAACATATTTTGTCCATAACTTGTTCTAAATTTTAATCTACCTATTATTCTAATTAGTTTGTCAGGGAAGTCATATATTCCAAGTGCTTCTACGGCCCATCTTCCAGCCTCTTCTATATCTTGAGATAGCTCAGCTTTTGCCTTTGTGTACATATCTTCGATAGACCCCGGATGTATTCTTCCATCTTCCAATAATTTTTCTAATGTTCGTTTTGCAATATGTCTCCTAATAGAGCTAAAACCTGAAACTGTAACAACTTCTGGGGTTTCATCAATTACAATTTCAACTCCTAGTGTTTTTTCTAGCCATTGTATGTTTCTACCTCCCTTTCCGATTATCTTACCTTTTTCATCATCGCTATTTAATTTTACATTTGTGACGGTTACCTCATTTGCAACTTCACTAGAACATCTTTGTATAGCAAGTGATACAATCTCTCTTGCTTTTTTGTTTACAGTATCTTTTGCAGATTGCAAAGCCTTTTTCTGCCAGATGAGCAAATCTTCGCCCATTTCTTCGTGTACATTCTCTTTTAGTTCTTTTCTAGCATCTTTTGTAGATAGTTTCGCAACTTTTTCTAGTGATTGTCGTATTTTTTCTGCAAGACCGCTTTTTTCTTTGTTTAGCTCATTTTCCTTATCTAGTAACTCAGATCTTTCTTGGTTAAGATCTTCTTTCAGATCATTTATCCCCTCTAGCTTGTCATTTAATTCATCTTCCTTTCTATTTACTTCTACTTGTAATTCCAAAACCTTCTCCCTCATTATTTCTTCTTCTTTTTGGTTTTTTTCTTGTAGTTTTAATTTCAGCCTATCAAGCTCTAAGCTGTTTTTCATTTCAGCTTGTTCTTTTAGATCACCTTCTTTTTCTCTAAATCTTTCCTTCAGTTCTTTTTTGTAATCATCTAGTTGAGATTGTTTATCTTCCTTGATTTCTTTTGTTTTCTCTTTGACTTTTTTATTGAAATCTGTCTCTGTGTATCCCAATGGGGCCTTTTTTTTATTTTCAAGATATAAGTATCCGAGCAAAGCAGAGCTTATAGTTAGCGCTATTGTAGTAATTATCCAAAGCATATAAATTAGTTGTTTAAAGTTGTTAAAATGTTTAACTATAATTTTGTATAGTTAAGTTATGGAATTGATCACAGAGGTTAAATCTGCAATCGCCCGTTTATGAAGGACGAAGCTCTGTTTGGGAGCTATATTGGCACGGTGCCATAAAATGTTTTTGTATAAAGTCTAAGTCTTGAAAATTTTTAATAATGAACAATATTTGCAATCACAGTTCTCTGCAAACACGATGCTCATCAAATAAGATTATAAATATTTTATATCATTTTTGTCAATAGTTTGTATGCGTCCACCACATATGACACATTCTAGGTTGTAGATTTGTGTATGCTTG
>JAOZKL010000090.1 GCA_029935375.1 Patescibacteria group bacterium
TGTTTTTTGTAAAATTCAGTTTTTAGCTTTGCCCATTTTTTGAACAGTAAAAACAGTCCTGGCAAACAAAGTATTCCAGAAATTATAAATACCGGTATATAACTATCACCAAGTAAAATAGTAGATTTTAATATAACAGATAATATTACAATCAAAACTACCAAAGCTATAACCACTCTAAGTGTAAATGTTTTATAATTTTTTAATGGCTTGGTGTTATAGAATTTTTCCAATTTTGCCCCAACCTGCTTTCTCAAATCTTTCTCATGTTCTGCAGGATTTATTTTTGAACTTTTCAACCCTACTTCAAAACCAGAGCTAATTATAGACTCTATGGCTTCGTTAAAAATGGATGGCAAAGAATCCAACTTTGGCAAATTCTTAAGCTTTTTGAGTTCTACAAAATTTTCCTGTTTTTTCTTTCCAAATATATTTTTAACTGTTTTAGTTTTTGCTATAATTTTAACATATTGTTTGTTACTCAACCACAAAACATAACTAAGCAATGTATCTTTAAGTGAAATATCACCCTCACTTATCAGATATTCTGCTTCCCATGGCTTCAAGCCTTTTGGAGGTTCAAATTCAGGGCTGCTATGAGAATGCCCCCTGGATGGGTCTTTTGCAAATATTAAGTACAAGATATATAATAATATATATACTGGAACAATAAAAAGAGGATAGACCCAAACTGTATTTACTGCACTATAATACCATGGTACAGTTTTTGAGATAGTATCGTTGATAGTTATTTCAATACCACTATACGGATCACAACTAAAACTTTCATCGCAGACCTGAGCTCCATTGTTGTACACATAAATATCTTTAACAAGATCTCCCCAATCTGATAATACAATAAAATTATACTTGTAATCTTTGTTTTTCTCAACCTCTATTTCTATCTTATAACGATGTGTTGTATTTATTTCCAAGTTCTTATCTTTATCTCCAATTCTAATCCTAAGCTGGTCCCATTCTTTTATTTTTTCATATTTTTCATCTTCTGGAGACTCCCAACCACCAAAATATACATTTGGATCTGCCTGCTGACTTCTCTTTACACTTTTTACAGTATATTGCGTCCATACTCCTCCTTGATTCTTTGGCAGTGAAATAAAGATACCATGGCGATATTCGGGATCTCTAAATGTCTCCACTATTGTATATTCCAACTCTATCAAATTATCAGTTTCATTAATATTAATCTCTATCTGATCTGTGACATTAGAAAACTCACCCTCTCCTTCTGCACCAACATTGGGGATAAAAAGAAAAGTAAAAACAAACAAAACTATAAATATATGACGAAGAAGTTGCATAATACAATTAGCCTAGATTGTTTTTCAAAACTAGTCAATAGACCTTTTTCCTAATTCGCTTTTCAAGTAGAAATCCTTAAATTTATTCTAAAAACGTTCTTTTTGAAACGACTTTTACTAGTAAAACGAATTGAAAAAAGTATTTTCTTAGTTAAATTTTATGGTTTATGGGTTGGAAATGGAATTAAGGAAGGGGTCTAATACTCGAAACCTTTACCTGTCCAGAAACTGCCAAGCCATCTTGCCTCCATGCAAATTTCCTTGTAGTCAATAATTCTTCAATCAACATGTTAATATTATCCTTTATCAAATCCTTTCTTGGAGCTGTTATAAATTGGGGGTTAGTAGGAACTATAAAAACATTAAAAAAATCAAAAGACAAAGTATCACTGTCTCTCAAAACAACCAATGGGCTAAACTTGTTCAAATTTACCTTAGTCTGATTAAACTCACCATTTCTTCTAAACTCTACAACATTATACGAAGATAGATAGCCTAGTGCTTTAACAGAAGTCTTGTCTAAAATTCTTGATAAATTAGCATTAAAAACCAAATCTGTTTTCAAAGAATAGTTATCGGATTCTCTTGCCCATGATATCTCCAACGAGATAATAATCTTATGAGTTGGTTCCATTGTTTCCAAAAAAGGCTCTGTTAATTCCAAAGCTTCGCCACTCTCTCTTGGCTTATTTTTAATTTCGAAATTTTGATCTTCTTTTGAATCCTCCCCTGAAGAACCAAATGAACTTGAGCCAAATCCTACCATAGTGAAAATATTAAAACACTACAAACAATTTTAGTCAATATCAATTAAGTACTCATTCTTAACCAACTATCCTCCTTTCTTTCTTTTTCTTCTTTCAAACTTTCCATCTCCATGTGTATCTTTGCTGCCTCTTCAGAATTGTTAATATAAAAAGCAGAATCAAAAAACTTTGCCTCTATCTCCTTTATTCTCTGTGAAATCGTCTCTATCTGTCTTTCAAGTCTTTGCAAACTACGCCGGTTCTGTTGTTCAATTTTAGAAACTTTAATAGTTTCTTTTGGCTTCTGTTTTACTTGTTTTTTTATATCAAAGGTTGCTGCTTTTTCTATGCCACCAAATTTTTTAACAAAATTGTCATAGTTGCCAGTGCTAAGAATATACTTACCATCCCCCTGTAAAAATAAAATATAGTTACATACTTTATTAAGAAAATATCTATCATGAGAAACCACAATTGAACAACCATCAAAATGCTGAATAGACCTCTCAAGAA
>JAOZKL010000035.1 GCA_029935375.1 Patescibacteria group bacterium
AGGGACTTAATATAAAAGTCAGCCTGATATTTTTTTGCCTAAATTTTTACTGGTAAATTGGCAATACAAAACACTGCTTGCCAAAAGCCAAAAAGTATGCTATAATGAATCTTATATTTAGAATAATTATATTTATTCAAATTTTTTACATCTTAACCAAAAAAAATCATGATAAAGCGAAACTTAGATACAATAAGAATTATTATTTGAGCCGTATTAATAGCATTGTTTGTTTACCGAATAATACCATCAGACACAACACTTTCTTATAATAAAATGTATGAAAAATATGGAACTGGTACAAGTATAGTCAGGGATTTTAAGGAGATAATATACTTTAGCCCTTTTGTAACATCTGTTATAACTTGAGATAAACTTAATTTAATACAAGAAGAGATTGAAGAAGAATTCACAAAAATTGACAAACTAGTTGCTAGCTGTGATATAGTTTCGATGATCAAGCAAATAAATATTTTTAAGGACGTAAGACCAGGTGTGTGTTCAAGAGATAATATAATAGATGACGGATTTAGAGAACAAGCCATTGTTAGATTATCATTATCAGATCTTACAGATAAAGAATCAGTGATAAGTAAGAAATGAAAAATTTTGATTACTCACGAAATCTGACATGTAATCGACCTTTACTGTGGCAAAAACAACTATAGAAATATTGTTGAAGATCATGAAACTGGTTTGACAAGATACTCTAGAGTAAATTACTACGAGAACTTTGCTGAACACTTTGCATTGTATATACATTATAATGAATATTTTGAGTATTATTCAAAATTATATCCTGAATCTATATATAAAGACACTTACGCATACTTTAACGATTTACTTGGTTGAGAGCATCTAGACGATTCATATGAAATTAGGGAAATACCCAGTTTTATGAACTCAACTACATTGCGATAACCCTTCTAATTACTTAGAAGGAATTTTTTATGGGCATATTATAACTTCAAAATATGTGAAAAGTATTTAAAAAAACAAAAAAATCTAATCTAGATAAGAACAAGGGTTGTCAATGAGCAGCCATATTATCAATCCCTTGTCAAAACAAAGAAAATCATATATGGTATATCTATAACAGAACAACGATGAAATTACCAATTAAAGATCACAAACCAAGAAAACTAGCCTTGGTTGATGATGGCTCCAAGAAGCCAGGGTCTAAAATATTTGGTAAATTCCTTGAATTGTTGAAAAATGACAACATCAAATCAGTTATAATTGTAACGGGGTTTCTACTGATCAGGAAAATAATGGGTTTTCTTCGTGGTGTTTTAATATATCAAAAAGATGAAATAACCTCTGATATTATAATCGCAGCTAGTAAAATACCAGAAATTATTACAATAGTTCTTGTTATGGGTACGATACTTAGCTCTCTTTTGCCCGTTGCTTCTCGTATCAAAGAAAAATATGATGACAAACAAATGGTATCATATCTTAACATGATGCTAATTCCTTTGATTTTGGTTGTGCTTGGCATCTCAGCTATATTCTTTACTTTTACAGAGCCTATATTAAAGACTTTTACTAGCCAGAGTTTTTGGTCAGAACTGGAGTCTCGAGGTTTAATTTTTGATTTTGTTTGGACTGCCAAAATCTTACTTCTTGGTCCTGTATTTTTTGCTTTACAAGCTTTGTTTGGAGTGTTTTTATCTATCAAAAAAAGATTTTTTGTATATTCTCTCGCTGGTATCGTAGCCAATGTTGGTACAATTGGTGGTATTTTATTATCCGGGGAACAGGGGTATTTTACAATGGCGTGGGGTATGACAATTGGAGCTGGAGGTGCTGCGTTATTATACTGGATTGCATCCCTCTATTTTGGATTTTCTCATAAAAGTTTGATAAATATTAGGGGGTTGTATAAAAAATTTAAGCCGGACTTTTGGTCTACATGGAAAAGATTTATTCCTAGAATGTTTTTGATCAGTGGTATGATAGCATCTGGGGTTTTGATCAATATGGTAGCAGATGGAATGAGTGGGCAGATAACAGCTTTTGAAATTGCTATTTCTATCCAATCTATATTCTTTGTACTAATAACTTCTGTTGGTACGGTTTTGTTTCCTAATCTTTCTGAACTGTGGAACAAACATAAAGATAAAAATGTTGGAGTTTTCTGGGGTAGGTTTAGAGTATATGTAACTAATGTTGCCCTTATTACAATATTAGGCGCTGTTGTTACCTTCTTTGCTGCTGATGTTGTAATGTGGTTGTTTGAGCGACTTGGGCAGGGTCAAGATAGTCGTAAGTATATAGTATATTTATCAAGGCTATTGACAATGTCTCTGTTGTTCCAGGCCCTTTCTGAGATTATTAGTAAATATTTTTATATTCGTGAGAGAATTTGGCAGCCTGTAATGATTTCACTAACTAGCCTAGTATTGCAAGTTGTGACTACATTCTTACTTGCCAACTCTGGGTATGATGCAGGTTTTGCAGTTGGTGTCGGGTTGTTTGTAAATGTTTTTGTAAATGTTTTGATATCTTTCATCTTTATAAAAGCAGATTATAACAAGCCTAAAATTGTCAATAAAATGATTCTTTGGGATAAAAATCCTACACAGACATAACCTTCTGTAGCATTTCAACAAAAAATTTTACTGTATGAAATGCGATCTCTGAGTAATCTATATCTTCAATTTTTACAAATTTGTAGTCAACTACATCATCATCAACTTTTATATCTTCTAATGTTTCTACTTTACAAACAAAGCAAGAGTCTAGCACAAAATATGTTAAGTCGCTATAAACATATTCATTTGGAGACGATCCAAGGTATCTTAGCTCTGTTATATCTAAGTTTAGCTCCTCTTTGATTTCTCGTACTGTAGCGCTTTCTGCCGTTTCGCCGATGTCTACGAAGCCACCTGGCAAATCCCACTTTCCTTTTTCTGGTTCTCGTCCCCTCTTGGCTAGCATCACTTCACCATTATTATTCATTATTATAGCAACCACTGTTGAAGATTGGTTTATATATAGTGGAAGGTCGCATTTTTTACAATGAAACTGTTTTTCACTAATCATTTCAAATCCTTTTTGTCCACATTTTGGACAGTATTGAAACACGTGTTTTGGATGATATTTTTGCCAATTCATAATGAAGATAAGTTGCCTGATTTTTTGCAAGTTGTCAAATCTTAAAAAGAACGCATTGCTAGAACATTTGCTAACGTTCCTCTAGAATTGCTTTGATTGGATGGTTGCCATGTTCCACCTAACAAATTATATGTTCTACCTGCCCCATAACTAGAAGAAATAGTTGATGTATAAAAATTGCCTGCTGATACTGTATACCCTGATGTGCTTGGATCCATTACAAACGCACTTACTGGGTGAAGTTCGGATATTGTTGGTAAGAACCAGTCGCTGTATCCATTTATTGTTCTTTCTGCGCATCCATGCCATGCCGCAGGAAAATCAGTGTTTTGTGTTGTCGCATCCATCATGTTTTGTGTGTTTGTTGCACCGTCTGGGGTGGACTCATTGCTAGAAGCTATTCCATAACTGGCTGCTGTTTGGTTGATTGATCCTCCTGCGAAAGCCAATTGTCCATATTCATCTGGAGACATTATTAGCCCTGTTGTTCCATTTGTTTCTACCACTATACCTCCACCTATATGCCAACCAACTTGAATTTGTCCTGGGTAAGTTGCTGGGCTTGCAGTGTAATCATCTGGGCCTACAGGCCCAAATCCAGAGTTTATATTTTCAGTATTTGTAGGGTCAGATTCTGTAATGTCGTTGTAAGCTGTTACTCTATACCAATAGTCTGTTGATGGACTTGCAGTTATATCTTTAAAAGTAACTATATCTGCACCAACAGTATCTAGTTCAGTAAAGTTTGTACCATCTGTAGACCGATATATTCTAAATCCTGTTTCATTATCAGAATTATCAGCCCAAGACAGGTCTATATCCTCTGCATTATTTACAGTAACATTTAGTGTGGCTGGTGTGTCAATATGAGGTTCTGTCCAGTCTGAAGCAGCTCCATTCATAGTCCATTTTGTATCATTGATACAATAAAATTTTGCAACCGATGCCTTTTTGGTGTTTACTATGTTTGATGTGCCGTTAGTAATATCAGTAGTATATAATAAATCATCATTTACAGATTGTACTAATAATGTTTGATCTTCTGCATTGATAACAGTTAATTTCATCCCAGCTACTGCATCAGGTAGGGTAAATTTAACCAGGCTTATCGCACCGTTATTACTAAATCCATTCAACCCTGTTTCTGCTTCTGTAGTTGTAATAGTATAATCTGCGGTTTTTGCTGCTATGCTAAATTTCTGCTCTATATTGCCTGTCAAAGTCGTTTGCCAAGCCGAACCATCCCATCTGATTAACTCCTGTGATTCTGTGTCAACATAAACTCTACCTTCATTATCTGCAGTTAGACCTGCTGGACGACTAGCTGTATCTCCATTATGTATACCTCCTAGACTAGCTGGACTAATTTGACCCAACCACTGATTTAATGGTGTTGCCCAGTCTTGCTCTCCCTCTATCGGTAATTGACTTGTTGGCATAATGCTTTTAGTTGTTTTTTAACTTATTTTGATTATTAACAAAAAATTTAATCTATACAAAAATTAAAATATTTTATAGAACTTGTCAAATAATTACACTTTTTTTGATCGTTTACGAATTCTTTTTGATTCTGTAATAGTGGTCTTTTTTCTTACCAATCTTAGCCTCTATTATTAGATAATTACGACCAAGGAATTGCATAAATGAATTATTCTTGAATAGCTTATCTGGCCATTCTACAAAAACTACATTATCCAAGTTGGTTAATTCTTCTTCTAGCCATCCCAAATCTTTGTTTTCTATTGTCTTCAGTCTGTGTAAGTCTATATGAGTAATTGCTTTTAGTTCTGCAGTTTTGTGTGCTTCGCAGTGTTCTTCAAACTGATAATTATTCATCAAGTTGTATGTTGGGCTGGTTACTTCATCCACCACCTCTAGTTTTTTACAAATATCTTTTACAAGAGTGGTTTTGCCCGTTCCCATCTTGCCTCGTAAGAATATTAGAGTATAATTTTTTGATAAAATCTGTGGAATTATATATTCTATTGTTTGGTCTAGGTAAATCTTCTTTCCATAAGGAATATCTGTTGCAATAGGGTCTTTTTCTTTTTTTCTGTTGAATAATTGTGGCTTGATACCCTCTAAAAAGTCGATAAGTTTGTGGCTATCTGCATTCTGCCTTATTTTGTTTAATGATACCTCTTCAATCTGACGAACCCTTTCTCTTGTTACCCCAAAAACTTCACCAATTTCTTCTAAGGTGTGTGTTACATTGGTACCGTCCAAGCCAAATCTAAGTAATATAACTTTTCTTTCTCGTGGCTCTAAAGACTCTTTGATAATATCTAGAATATATGAACGAAGAATATTATTAGAAGCAACTTCCATTGGTCTCATTGCTTGCTCATCTTCTATCATTTCTATCATTTTTGTGCTACTGTCATCTCCTGGGCTGATATTTGTATCTATAGAGACAGCATCTTGAGAGATTCTTTTGAAATAGTATATTGTATCAATATCAATATCTAGCTCCTCTGACAACTCTTCATTAGTTGGTTCTCTGCCTAATTTTTCTATTACTTTTCTCCTTTCTTTCTTGAACCTATTTAATTTTTCCTCTACATGCACTGGCAGTCTTACACTTCTGCTTTGATCTGCAAGAGCACGACGGATACTTTGATCTATCCAATAACTGGCATATGTTGAAAACTTATAACCTTTTCTCCAGTCAAATTTTTCTACAGCACGGAAAAGCCCGATATTACCTTCCTGGATTAGATCCAAAAATGATAAGTTCCTACCCATATACTTTTTGGCGTTGTGCACGACCAATTTTAGATTAGCATATGTTAGTTCTCGTTTTGCAGCTTGATCTCCTTTTTCAATTCTTTTGGCAAGGTCAACCTCCTCAGATTTTATAAGCACAGGGTACCTAGATACATCACGGATATAATTTTGTATTGTATCATCTCTCAAGGCTGATCCTTTTATATCTCCAGCCAAATTTTTGAGTTCTTTTTGCAGTTTTGCTTCTTTTTCTTTTGATGCTTCGCTATCATCTAGTACTTGCCATAGATCATCCAATGTGTTTTCTAGCTTTACAGCTGCTCCAGAATCTTCGCAAAGGTCCAAGATATCTTCTAACAAATTAATGTTTTTTTCTGGTTTTGGTAAAAATTGTAATACTTCATCTTCTGTTACAAACCCACGAATACTACCTTGTTGGATTACAGCAACCACTTTTTCTTTGAATTTATCGGTTTGTTGTGTAAATTCTTCATAACAAGACAGGTCATTGTCAATAAACTTTTTCAAGGTTTTTTGTTGTGTTTTACTAACCCTCCTTTTTGTAACTTTCTTCATCTTTACCTTTACACCAGTATCTAGAGTTCTGTATCGTTTCGCTCCTTTTTGCTCTATACTTTTGTCGTTTGCCGCTTCTTTTCTTTTTAACTCCGCTGTAGATACAAGGTTAAGCCCAAGGATACCTTTTCTGGTTACAAGTTGGTTTTTCTCTGACTTTTTACGTCTTCCGTAGTTTCTTTTTGGCTCATTTGGATCTGCTGGTTTTGTCTTTTTTTTAAAAACCTTTGTTATTTTTGGAAAATGAGTTCCACGTTTTCTTGCGGATCCTATTGTTAGTCTTTTACGATCTGCTGCTGTATTTTTTATTGACTCTCCGTCATCTTTCCTCTTTTTCATCATTGAAGCAATGGATCCTTCTGCTGGAGATTTTTTCTTTGCAACTCTTCCTCGTCGCTTCTTCACAGGTTTTATAGTAGTATCACTTGCTTTTGAATTTTCTGA
This sequence comes from Patescibacteria group bacterium, assembly GCA_029935375.1. Classification (GTDB taxonomy): domain Bacteria; phylum Patescibacteriota; class JACMRA01; order JACMRA01; family JACMRA01; genus JAOZKL01. Next base: position 6,868 of record JAOZKL010000035.1, read on the forward strand.
CATAAAAATATTTGGTTTAGATAAAACGGGCTTTTAATTGATCGTTGCAGATTCTATCAAAGAATATCTTTTTTGGCAAGAGTTTTTTTGATATAGTATATCTTGACAAAATTGCAAGTTTGATGTTACATTTAGTTAGAAATAATTTGAAAAATTAAAGAATATATTTATGAATAAAAAAGTAAAAAAAACAGATACAAAAAACACTAAGTTAACAGAGGGTTTTTTTAGCAATTTAAAGAACAGCTATACAAAGGAAAAGTTGAGTGCAATTGTAGTAGCTGTTGTAAGTATTGCGGTTGTATTGCTAATAGCTTTTGTTTGGATTCCTAGTGTTTACAAAAAAACAGACACAGGTAAGAAAGAGATTGCAAATATAGAAATTGAAAAAAATTGGGATGAAGAAACCTTTGCCATACAAGATTCTATCTCTGTGGAAATGAAAACAAATTTTGGCGAATTGCTTATAAATTTAGATAAAGTTGCTGCCCCAAACACTGTAGAGAATTTTTTACGACTTTCTCATCGTGATAAATATGATGGAACAGAGTTTCATAGGATTGTAAAACATGATAGTTTTTCTGTCATACAAGGAGGTGATTTCATAAACGGAGATGGAACTGGTGGTTATACAGGCTTGAAAGATCAGGGTATATTAATGGATGAGATATGGAACAATATCCCAGAATTCGATGAGGAGGGAGTGGCAAAGGATTATGAACTAGCCAGTGAAATAATGTATACTAATTATAATCCAGAGACTAACGAAGTAACATATCCAGCTGGTACTATTGTAATGGCAAATAGTGGGCCAAATTCTGCTAAGAGTCAGTTTTTTATCTGTTTAAAGGATACAGTATTGGGTGCAAATTATACTGCATTTGGTACTGTTAGTATAGACACCATGGCTGTTTTATCAGAGATTTTTGATAGAGTTGGAGTTGATGGTGATTCGCTGGATGGTAGCCCAGACCAAAAGATAATAATTGAAGAGGTCGTTGTTAAATAACAGTTTTTTGTAGATACGATGAATCAAATTTGGTAAAACAAAAATAATTCCTTTCAACCTATTTATTACGTTCATTTTACCTTGATAGTTGGCTCTACAACCAAATAAAGGTTTTATTGCCTAGTAATTACAATATTGTACTATTTTATTAATTTTACAAAAACTCAAGCTGAAACACAGCTAATCATTTTGACAAAATCAAAAACTAGCAACCAATATTGATAATTCTATACAACAAAATTATTTGATAATAGAACCATTAAAAACGAACCAAAAAACCAAGAGAGGATAAAACTCACCTTCGTTCAGACAGTTATCCTCTCAACACTGCCCAATTTCACATTTATTTATTTTAATTATGAAATCGCCCCTCCAGCGCTTGGCAATTGTAGTTTTTGCTTTTACGATAGTGAAAGGGTGTTGTTGTGTTTGCCGAACTTATTTCACTGTAAAATATTATTTGGCAAGCCGTGGATACCCGCCTACGCGGGCATGACAGAACAAAACAGACCAATTGGATCCCGCATCAAGTGCGGGATGACAACGGGAAAGTGCGGGATGACGCCCTCCGTAGAGGCGAGCCTGTCTCGCCATTGTTTTTGAAAACCCAAA
>JAOZKL010000091.1 GCA_029935375.1 Patescibacteria group bacterium
AGTATACCATTGACCCCGTAATTATAGGAACTCTTGCGGCTGTTAGGTCTAACTTTCCTTTCATTTCTGGTATAACAATTTGCACAGCTTTTGCAGCTCCTGTTGTTGTTGGTATTATATTTACTGCTCCAGCCCTAGCTTTTCTAAAACTGCCAACTTTACCTGATTTATCTAACATGCTTTGAGTATTTGTGTAGGCATGTATGGTAAGTCCAACAATATTTTCAACTTCAAAATTATCAGAAAGCACTTTGATTGCTGGTGCTGTACAATTCGTTGTGCATGATGCGTTTGATAATAGAGTGGGGTTAGTTTCTAATATTTCATCATTAACTCCTAGTACGACAGTTGGTATCGTATCGCTTTTTGCAGGCGCTGATATTAATACTTTTTTTGCACCTGCTTTAATATGTAGGTTTGCTTGTTCTTCAGTTCTAAAGATTCCCGTACATTCCAGCACTACATCTATATTCATTTTCTTCCATGGTAGCTTTAGTGGATCTCTTTCGGTGAAATCTTTAATACGAACTTGGTCTCCCTCCCTTTTTACAATCAAAAATTCGCCATCTGCTTCTACGGGATAGTCAAACCTGCCATAAGTACTGTCAAATTTTAATCCATACTGATTTGCTGTTATATCAGACAAATTGTTAATAGCTACAAGATCTACTGTCTTACTCATTTTTGTAAGGATTATCTTAGCTGTAGCTTTTCCTATTCTTCCAAAACCGTTTATTGCAACACGTATTTTTGACATATATAGTTATAATTATAAAAAATTTAAGTTAATAATATTAAATTTAAACAAAGTAAAACTATAAAAATTGAATATGTCAAGATGGGTTTGTAAAAGTTTTTGACAAAATTAACTTTATTCTTTATACATAATTCTATTATGATAATTGCATATATAGCTGGGCTTATTTTGGCTCTTTGGCTAATAAATAAAATTTGTGACCGTTATTTTGTAGAGAGTCTTGAGAGTATAGCAGAAAAATTTAAACTTTCTTCTGATTTTGCTGGTGCAACATTGATGGCCATTGGATCTAGTGCTCCAGAGCTTTTTACATCTATTGCAGCTCTTTCTATGGTGGGGTCTGAAGCCGTTGGGGCCGGAACTATAATTGGTTCTGCAATTTTTAATATTTTAATAATTATTGGTGTGGTTGCAATAGCCGTTAAACCTGGTAAAAATAAATTAACTTGGCATATTGTTTTTCGTGATCTAGCCTTTTATTTAGGTACAGTTGGTTGGTTCCTTTTTGCTTCTATAGACGGATCGATAGTTCTTTGGGAGTCTGTACCATTCCTTGTTCTGTACATTGCTTATATATTTGTTGTATCAAAATGGGCTAAGTGGATGAAAATTGAACATCCAAAGGAGTACAAAGATGTGGATGGTGAATATGTTTCCAACCCAATAGATAGGTTTTTGAATAAACATTATCTTTTAACTTTTGTGCTCTCAATAGCAGCTATTGGAGTTACCACTCATTTTATGGTAGATTTTGCTGTTAATATTGCCGACTATTTTGATATACCAAGTGCTATTATTGGTCTCACTGTTCTAGCTGCTGGTACATCAGTTCCTGATGTATTATCTTCAATGGTTGTTGCAAAGAAGGGTAGGGCTAATATGGCGGTAACCAATGCTGTTTCTTCTAATATATTTGATATAAACATTGGTTTAGGGGCTGTTTTCTTCTCCGTATTGCTTTATAAATTTATAAAAGGGGAGTCAATATCCATACCAATTGACAGTTCTACATTGCAGATGAGTATTATTTTCTTATTTGGAACGGTTGTTTTACTTTTATCTTTCTTGTTTATTAGTCGTTGGAAATTAAATAAAGTTATTGGATATTCCTTGATACTAGCATATCTAGCAATATTAACTTATAATATAGTGCAAATTTTGTAGTGATTTGATGTATTCTATTTTTTATCTTCCTTCTCTCCTCCTGATTTAAATATTCCGCCAAGTTCAGATCCTATATCTTTTGCTATGCTTACGGCGCCACTGGCTACTTTGCTATTTCCTTTTTTTGAAAATCCTTTGATAATGCGAAATGGAGCAGATAACATACTACCAATTACTGTTGTGTCCTGTCCTTTGATAATTTTAATTATTACTGATTTTGGAAGATCTATAGCAAAAAATTTGATAGTAAAAGCTAGAATTGTAGCAGCTCCGTATACTGTTTGCCATACACCATCTGTTATTGTATATAGCCATGCTATTGCTAGACATGGAAGGTAACTGCTCCATAGTATTATAGTATTTTTTAGTTCTTGTTTTGCTATTTTTTGATTTGGGACTAAATTGTCTTTGGCTGCTATGATAAAATACTTTAGATAAAAATCTAAAACCCCAAGTATTGTATGCAATATCATCCAAGCAAATATAAAATAATTTATATGGCTTATTGTGTTTTCAATATTTATACTATCAATTTCTGAGAATGAAAAATTCATATTAGATATAGAATCAAAGAAACCAGATGAAGAGCCTTCTTCTAGTGTTTCT
>JAOZKL010000092.1 GCA_029935375.1 Patescibacteria group bacterium
AAAAATGTTCTTTTTGAAACAACTTTTACTAGTAAAACGAATTGAAAAAAATATTTTCTTAATTAAATTTTAGGGTTTATGGGTTGGAAATGGAGTTAAGAGAGAGAGATCTGTTATAATGCTTGACTAAAACGAACTTTTCAGATAACTTTTTTTTGATGTCAGGAAATGAAACAATAGTAAGATTTGATACAGTATCTTTTGATTTTGGTGAACACAAGCCAGTTCTAGAAGAGGCTAGTTTCAATATTCGCAAAGGGTCCAAAGTAACAATAATGGGACAAAACGGGGCGGGCAAATCAACCATATTCAGATTGATTAGAAAAAAACTAAAACCAGAAGGCGGGATAATCAGTGTGGATAGAGATATTAGCATAGCTACAGCAGAACAAACCATGGACAAACAATACATGGAGCTAACCATGCGAGAATATTTTGAAAAACAATTTGAGGAAAAAATTTACGATATTGATAGGAAAATAAAAAATGTGTTAGAAGTTGTTAATTTTGACGCCCCTTATGACAGACTAATAAAAGATTTTTCTGGAGGACAACAAGCGCGCCTATTATTAGCATCTGCACTAATCCAAGATCCCGACCTACTGTTGTTAGATGAGCCTACAAATAATCTAGACTCTGATGGAATAGATCATTTAACAGGATTTTTGATAATGTATAGTAAGACTTGTGTAGTTATTTCGCATGATGCAGAGTTTTTGAATACATTTTCCGATGGAGTATTGTACTTGGATTCTTACACACACGAAGTAGAACAATATGTTGGAGATTACTATGAAGTTGTAAAACAGATAACTTCTAGGATTGAGAAAGAAAACATGAAAAATGCACGACTTGCAAAAGTTGCACAAGCCAATAAAGACAAGGCTGAGAAATTTGCACACAAAGGAGGAAAGCTCAGACTAGTCGCAAGAAAAATGAGAGAGAAGGCTGCTGACATGGAAGAAAATATGGTAGACGTTCGTAGGGAAGACAGGCCAATTAGAAACTTTGAAATACCAACACAACAAGGACTGAGTGGGCAATTAATTAAGATCAATTCACTTGGAATAATGAAAAATGGGGAAGAAGTACAAAAAGAAACTGATGTATCTCTTCGTAAAAATTTCCATCTACTGCTAAAAGGCCCTAATGGAATAGGCAAGAGCACTCTATTAGAGAGAATGGCAAATGGAACTGCAAAAGGAGTGGAGCTAAACAACGATGTCAAAATTGGATATTACAAACAAGACTTTAGCACTCTTGATTTTGAACAAACTGGATACGAAGCCTTGGCAAGTGTTGTAGATAATCTAGAAGGGCAAAAACTAGAAGAGCATGTTCGATCAAGTGCATCTAGATTTTTGTTAACAAGTAAAATTATAAATACAAAAATTGGAGATATGAGTGAGGGGCAAAAAGGACTCATTGCTTTTGCTCAATTAATGTTAATGAAACCAGGTATTTTGATACTTGATGAACCTACTAATCATATAAATTTTCGTCATTTACCAATTATTGCAAAAGCACTAAATGAATACAAAGGTGCTATGATATTAGTATCTCATGTTCCAGACTTTGTAGCGCAGATAAGAATAGATGAAGTTTTGGATTTAGCAAAATAGTTATTCAAATTAGTTTGAAAAAGAAAGACTCCTCACCCACTCATCTATATCTCCAGCTCCCATTACCAGAACCAAGTCCCCAGAATTGATATGATCTTTTATCTTAATCTCTAAGGATTTATTCATTTCTACAGACTGGGCTTTTTTTGGGTTCTCTAAAAATTTAATCAGATTAGAAGGTTTCAAAACTGCAAGAGATTTGTCTTCACGACTAAGATATGTTGGTAACCAAAATATTTTCTTCGCTTTTTCAAAACAATTTCTATACTCACTTTTAATATCATGTTGACGAATATTCTGATGAGGCTGATATACAACAATTACATTATCTGATAACTCCGAAACTTGTTGTAAAACTGCATTTATTTCCACTGGATGATGAGCGTAATCTGTGTACAAATTCTCGGCAAGTTTTTCCAATCTCCTTTCAGTGCCTGGAAAATTATTCAAGGCTTCTATAATTTCTGCTGAGCAGATATTTGGAAATATATTTGAGAATAACTTATATACAAGAAAAGCATTTTGCCTAGAAGTGTCTCCAATTAGACTGAGTTTATTCAAAGTTCGAGACTCATCTTTGATTGCAAAAATATCAACAGGGCCTAAACCGCCATCAACAACTGACAAATCTTTTTTCCAACCAAAAACAGAATTACTAGAGCTGTTAATAAATTTTACAAAAGATTCTCTATAATCAGAAATAGTAGGATATGTATCTTTGTGATCATAATCCAAGCTTGGGATAATTGCAGAATATGGAGAAAAGTTTAACATATTTTTATCAAATTCATCTGCCTCATAAATAAAATATTTACTTTTGTAGTCAAATTGAGCAGCTGCACAAAAAGGAATATTAGCACCAATAGAGTAGGTAACCGC
>JAOZKL010000036.1 GCA_029935375.1 Patescibacteria group bacterium
CGTTGCTGATGAATTGATTGCTGTTTCATCAGAAAACTGAATCCCATCAATAATATTATACTTACTACCATTATCGCCTCCTCCAAAATAACCATTTGTAGTAGAGTTTACACCTATAGAATCAGTCCTAGTGACAGAAAGAGTTGCTGATGGATTGATTGCTGTTTCTGTAGCAAATGTTATTCCATCAATAATATCTAAAAGGGATGAATTATACCCGCCTCCAAAATATCCATTTGTAGTAGAGTTTACACCCACTGCCCCATATCTTGTGATAGAAAGAGTTGCTGATGGATTGATTGCTGTTTCTGTAGCAAATATTATTCCATCAATAATATCTAAAGGTGGTGGTGACCCATCAGCCCCGCCAGCAAAGTAGCCATTTGTAATAGAATTTACACTTGCAAGATACATCCTTCCTATGGAAAGGACTGCAACTGGATTGATTGCCGTTTCTGATACAAATGTGATACCGTCTATCGTGTCCACATGAATAGCCCCATTAGATCCTCCACCAAAATAACCAGTCGCTCCTAGTTTTTCATTTGCTACCCACTCTGTATCGCTAATAGCATGAAATTCTAGACTCTCCGCCATAAATACTCTTGCCCAGTTTTTACCATCTGGTGTATCTGTTGTAGTTATTGTATCTGTTGCTTGTGGATTAATCTCTACAGCTTGTTCTATTTCAGCTCCAATTACGGTTAGTTTGTGTCCAATAATTGCATCTGGTAGTGTAAGTTTGATTACATTATCAATCCCGTTATTTGCACCAGCTGCCCCATCGTTACAAAATCCACTCAGTCCAGTCTCTGCTTCTGTAGCCGTAATTGTATAATCTGCAGTTTTGGCTGTTATGCTAAATTTTTGTTCTGCATTACCAGTTAATAGTATTTGCCAAGCAGATCCATCCCATCTTAACAATTCTTAGGATTCTGTATCGATATAAACCCTGCCTTCATCATCTACAGTCAAACCCGCTGGACGACTAGCGGTATCTCCATTGTGTATACCTCCAAGACTAGCTGGGCCTAGTTGTGATAACCAAGAGTTTAATATATCTCCCCAGTTTCTAACACCTTTGGTTAGCAGTTGATTAGTTGGCATAAAGTTATTATTAGATTATTTTGTTTAATTTAACTAGAAATTGAAGTTTTTGTCAAAACACTACCAGAGCTCAAACAACCCTCCAACTGGATTGAAACAATATGTATAACTTGTTCCATATCTTGGATTACAATTTGGACTGCCTGTTAGCTCATAGGATTCATCTGCAATGGCAAAATGAAGATGAACACCAGTGGAGTAACCAGTTGAGCCCATATACCCAATCGTTTGGCCCTGCACTACAGTTTGCCCTCTTTTTACTGGAGGAGGTGTTTTCATGTGTCCATATATGGAATATACTCTACGAGTTCCAAAGGTGTGCTTGATTATTACAGCATAGCCATAACCCCCAAGCCAACCAGCTGTATCAACAGTTCCGTTTCCAACTGCTTTGATTATCGTCCCATAACCATTGGCAATATCTATACCGTCATGAGCTCCGTTACCCCAGTCAACACACCCAAACCCTTGTGTAATATATCCATTAACAGGCTCTGTAAATGTATTTCTTGGTATTCCTGAGTAATTCATAGTCTCGTTTACACACCCGCCTGCATTGCCACCACTATTGCCTCCCCCTCCACTAGAAATCTCACAAGAATTGTCAGAATAATCAAAACTACCGCCCTTTGCTTCGCAATCAGATCTTTTTTTCTCTTGTGCAATTCTTCGTTCAGCTTCTGCCTGTTTTTCTTTGTCTATCTTAACTATATTTGCCTGGAACTTATCCTGTTCTAACTTTAGCGACGCTAATAAGGTTTGGTACTTAGCCTCATCCCCCTCTGTCTGCTCTAGTAAAACATCCAGCTCCCCTTTTTTACTTTGACTAAGAAACCTAGTCTCTTCTAAGCTGTCCTTCGTGCTATCAAGTATTTCTTTATTCTCCTCAAGCTCTTTTAACATTGCTTCAGTTTGTTTTCGCAATCCATTAACCTCCATTTCAAATGTTGATAAATTATGCAATCTACTAATAGCCTGTCCAAGATTCTCACTAGATAAAATAAGCTCTAACTGGCTGACATTCTCATATTTTTGGATCTCACGAAAAACCTCTTTTATCTGCTCTGTCAACATGACGACCTTATCCTGATTTTGACCGATTTGCCATTCTATCTGACTAATAGACAATTTTATATCTGTAATAAGATTATCAGTTTTTTTGATTTGATCTTCAATGCCGGTTTTTTCTTCTAACAAAGTGCCTTTCTTATCATTTAACTCCCCAATAGTACCACCTATTTGTCCAAGCTCACCATTTATTCTGTCAATTTTGTCCTGTAATTCACTCTTTCTTTGTGCATATTCAGACTCCCAATCCGAACCCCCTACTGTATCAACCTGAACAAGAGACCCATAACTAACAGGTAACAAAACTAAAGTAACAGACAATATAAAAACAAAAATCTTTCTTCTTAATGACATATAAGCGTTTTAACTATAAGAATAATATAACTATAACAGCAAATTGTCAAGAGTCTATGATGGCTTAACTATTGACAAAACTGATTTTGTTTGTGAATATTTTATCACATCTAAATGGCGCTATCGTCTAGTGGTTAGGACTCAAGATTCTCATTCTTGTAACCGGGGTTCGATTCCCCGTAGCGCTACCAAATTTATTTTAAAATGGCTTTATGCCTATTTTTTGTTTATAGATCCAATATATTATGATACACGATATTAATATGCAGATCAATATTTTCAGAATACTTCTTTTCTAATTTTTGTTTTATAGCATGCAAAGCTGGCTTATAGTCTTCTACCAAGAAACTATACGGAGCATCTATCTTAAAGTCTAAACTAAGCACCTGCCCCACTCTCTTCATATTTACACCGGATACCTGCAATGATATATCCGTACCTTCTGTAAGAGAAGCTATACTGTTTTCCAAACTTTGTTTTATATCTTGAAGCTTAATTTGCTCTGGCTCAACTTCTTTTTTAAGCGAAGTTAACGATATTATTTCAATTTCTAAGGCTATTTTCTTTCCGTCAACAGAGTTGTTTAAAGAACTTTCAATCTGGTTTTTTTCAGCGTATGTGATACTAGTAGTCGGCTCTGCATACAACACAACAGAAACCAAAATATCATAATCTCTACCCTCTGCTTTCTCTGGGTTTTCTGTTATAACAATACTCTCGACAGAAACGAAAGAATTAATCTTACCAACCTCTTCCAACAAAGTGTCTGATAATAATTTTTTAATATTTTTAGAGATAATATCATCTTCAGTCACAATCGATATAGTACGAAAAACACGCAAATTAAGATCTATATCATGACCAAGGCTATCTTCTAGCTCAGTTGAAATTTGCTGTCTTTGCTGGTAATCAATAGAGATATCTTCTGGTATTTCAACATCAGCCTCTACTATAATGACATCGTCTTCAAAATTGGTTTTGATATTAGAGACTCTAATTGCAGGGGAAATGTCTTCAAACTCTTGTATCAACACCGTTTGTGTTTGTGTGTATGCATTACTCTGAAATGAATAATTCATAAGATAAAAGAAAAATGGCACTGATGTAACAACAAGAATAACAGCAACCAAAAATGCATTTATACGAGCAGCTCCCCCAGCTTGCCTATTCATCCCCACAATAAGAAAAACTATAATAGAAGCGAAGATGATAGCTACAATATTACCAAGAAAAAGAAGTAAACTACCCTTCACAATCTCCAGATCCCATATAGACAGGCCAATACCTCCCACACATAAAGGCGGTATCAAAGAAGCTGAAATAGCAACTCCTGCAACACCTTGGGAAACCCTAGGCAAAACTAGCGCAAGAGAAGCAATTATACCACTAGCTAGTCCAACGATTATATCCAAAAAATTTGGGTTTGTTCTTGCAATTATTTCATCATTTACAGCCTTTATAGGAGAAACCTCAGTTATAAGAAAAGCTGTCCCTACACTTATAACTGTAGAAAGCAACACTATGGCTACAGATTGTATGGCATAAGACCTCTTCTCATAAACCAGCCCTAAAGAAGTTTTCATCAGTGGCCACATCAACGGAGATATAATCATGGCTCCAATCACAATAGGAGTACTACCAAGTAACAATCCAAGAGTTGCAATGATAGTAGAGGCCACAAGCATTATAACAAAACTCAAGCTAAACCTAGAATGCTCTTGTACACTCTCAACAGCATCGACCCTCCTAATACGCCTAATGTCGTTAAACTTTGACTTCTTCTTGCTATTTATAATCTTCTTTACAGCAGTTACTTCTTTAGACTTTACCATAAATATATAATAAGTATACCTGCCTTTATCATACTTGTCAAAAGATATAAAGTATGTTATGTTTAGAATAACCCAGTTTAAAACACTGGTATTTCACATTTTTTTTATTTTTAACTTAATTTACTTATGGTAAAAGAACAAAAAACACAATCTATCATCTGAGAAGAGTTAGAAGAGCATTACAAAATCTCATTTCCTCCAATGGCTACAGCAACCAAAAAATTGGTTGAAAAACTTAACAGCTATAGAAGATCGGCAGATGTGCATGTCTTCAATGAAATTTTAATTAGAATTAGTTCGTTCAAAACTTTTAAACTTTCAAAAATGTATTTTGATACACTTGTCAAATCTGAAGAATTTGAAGAAAAAAAAGGAACTTGGTTAAAATTTGTAATATCACAAATATATCAAGATTACCTAAGGTACGTATCCAAAAATATGTACTCAATTACAGATTCAGAGTTTATTGATGTGTTGTGATACATTGCGGATATATGAGTAAGTATGAGCTCAAGTATCAATGTCTTTCTTTACGATGAGAAATACAAAGAATACAGCAGAGCAAATGCGATAGAACATCTCAGATCTATGATAGAAGAACGAATAATAGATATCCAGGTTAAATGAATAAAATAAAAAAAATGTACAACACCTTTCAGAAATGAGGGGTGTTTTTGTATAGCTAAATAATAATTTGTTGACGATATACAAAAAATATGCTATATTAAGAGAGTCAGTTGTATCCAACTGCAATTTTATTTCTTATTGGTATTCCAATGAAATTCTCTAAAAACACTAAGTTGGAGAAGATAGAAAACTGTTCTGTAAAAGGTTTTTCAAAGAAAGAGATTGTTCATTATAAAAACAAATGAATTAATCTAGAATTTGCAAACAAACACTTGTTTTGTAAAAATCCAAAAACCGGAAAGATTGAAAAAATCGATCCAGAAGTTTACGAACAATTCTAACTCTCTGATTAGAATATAAAACCTCATTAGCTCTTCGCTTTTGAGGTTCTTTTTTGTACCCAAAATTTGATCAAAAAGATTGTAAGAACAAGGAGTGAATAGTAAAAAACAAATTCCCAAATATGAAACTTACCAGAATATAATAGCAATGTGTTGAGATAGTTCCAACTAGAAACAAGCTCTAAAAAATGCAAAATTATAGACTCCAACACAAGTGAAACTACAAGAAAAAGATCTCCGATCCATGGTATAAGTCCTATAATATTAAAAATAGAAATAATTGGAATTAGCGGTATTACTAAAAAATTAGTAACAACTCCAACCACAGCCACCCTACCGGCTAAGTTAAGAATCACCGGAAGGGTGAATAAAAAAGCATAAAGAGAGGTGACAAAAAGAGACTTAGCACTTTTTAACCATTCAATCTCAGCATGGTGAGAAGATCCACCAAAGCCTTGAAAGATAATTGCAAAACTTGCTAAGAAAGAAAGCTGAAAAGAAACTGACCAAAGATATAATGGATTGAGCCAAAGCATAATCAACCCACTGTATAATAAGGCACGAAAACTAGAAACCCTTCTTCCCAAAAATGTTAACACAGACCAAGAAAATAAAATAGAAATTGCGCTACGAATAACTGGTGGCTGAGGACCGGCAAGAGCAATAAGCGTAAGAATACCTGCAAGTATAAACCATATAACTTTGCGTTTTTGTAATCCAATTTTTAATACCAGCCACTCCAAAAAAGTTAAAACCAGAACAACTTGAAAACCAGAAACTGCAACAAGATGAGTTAGTCCAAGTAGCTTAATATTTTCATAAACTGGCCTGCTAAATTTTTGTGTACCACCAAGTACCAAACCATAAGAAAGTGCATAAACATCATCACAATTATGACCATATCCAAACACCTTTACAACTGGCTTTAATGTCTCACAAGTTGTGCGGTAATAACGGTCTGAGATGTATCTTTTTATATTGTTTTTAGTTCGTATAATGTTGCAAAGCAGGTCGCAAGAGCCGTGGTACTCTGGTTTGTGTTCAAAGATTATTTTACCAGAAATTCCATTACTAAGTTTATATTCATCATAACTATACTCATCTTTTGAGAACGAAAAATGATCAAAACTCGCAAGTCCTGATAACTTCCTACCAGTTTCATACAATCTATCCAATTCCAATATCCAAACATCAGATTGATACAAAACAGTATATTCAAAATTAAAGAATCTTGTCTTTGAGGATAAAATCCTAACACTAATATTGCGACTTTCTACGGCTTCAATATTATTGACAATTCTGTAGCTCAGGAATGAATTAAAAAGTGTAACAAAAACCAAAGTTACTAAAAAAATATTAGCACCATGAAAATGTTTTTTATAAAACCTTACCTTCGCCATCTATCCATTTTTAACCCCGCTCCATAATCTTCACTTTCTTTAGCAAACCCTTGTTTATTCATCCAGTTTTCAAAATCTGAATCACTCCAAATATACGGAGATAGTACACAATCTTTTTCCACATTAGTGTCATAATAGTCCATCTCTCGCACAATGGCCTTGCCTTCAAAAGTTGGCATATCACGCTCTGGATCAAATACAAACACTTGTTCATTATAATAATACCTCATACCAGAATACGCAGATGCATTTGGCAATATAATATCAAACTGGCAATCATCAAAGCTATCGATGTCAGATATCAAATTAGTATAATCTGGTTTGAGATTAGGATTTTGCATAATATTACCAAGATACCACACCCCGCTAAAAAATATTAGAAATATACCAAAAAATACAACTGCTTTTTGTCCAAAATATTTATCCATAACTTTCAGTCCATAAACCGTCAAGACAACAACCAAAGGTATCAAAAATGCAATATATCTAATGTAAAAAACAGGAGTTACAAAAGACACTGCGAAAAATATAGTAAATAAAAATAAAAATAACGATGCAAGCTGGTTCTTACCACTCTTAAACATAGCGGCTATACCAAATACTAAAAGTGGAACCCCGGTTGCGCTCAATACAAACCGTATTAAATATGATAAGTTATGATCGTCCATTAAAGAACCAACTCCTATAAAAAGTTTTATAACATTTTCACTAAAAGCTTTATAAGGATTGAATACCAACCAAAAACTGTCATTAACATCCCCAGATTGAGAAAACATTGTTGGTAACCACGGGAGATATAACAAGACTATTCCAACTCCTGTAAGTAACAATTTCTGAATATTTTTATCTTTCCAAAATTTCTTATCTTTTGTCTTTGTCAACAAAAACACCAGTTGATAGAGACTAAAAACAGCAAGAATAATAACAAAAAGAGAGTGTGTATACAAGCCAACCACAGCAGTTATCCCCCATAACAACCACCATTTCCAATGAATATCTTTTTGCTTATTAATATATAAAGTGAGATATGTTAATATCGCCACAACAGCCATAAGCATAGAGTAAGAGCGAGCTTCTATACTATAATATAGTATCAATGGATTAAAAACTGCAAAACCAGCAACCAACCAACGATACAACTTTGAATCAAAAATAACCTCTCCAATCTTACAGGTAAACCAGACTGCTGTTAAACCAAAAAGTAAAGAAACTGAACGCAGTACAACCTCAGAATATCCAAAAATAGAACCAATAAAATGTAACAATAAATTATGCAATGGCGGGAAAGTATCTTGGGAAGAAATCTTTAGAACTTCTAAAAAATCAGACTGAACCAATACCGCAGTAAAGGACTCGTCTCTCCAAAAACCAAAACGACCAATACCATACAATCCAATTAAAAATGCTATAAAAACCGCTATGATCTTGTAGTCCAAAAACTGTTTTTTACCAAAAACTTTTACTATCATATTAAAAGATACAAATCTAAAATTTGGATAATTGTCAAATACACCTAAAAAGTTCTTTAATTAGACCTCTCTCCTAATTCGCTTTTCAAGTAGAAATTCTTAAATTTATTCTAAAAATGTTCTTTT
>JAOZKL010000006.1:0-15894 GCA_029935375.1 Patescibacteria group bacterium
CAGCCTCTTCAATCAAAATCAAATTATATTTATCCCAAATTTGCCTAGCCCTTTGCATATCAACTGGCAATCCAAAGCTATGCTGAACGATAAGAACTTTTGTTTTTTTGGTTATTTTGCTCGCTATTTCTTCGAGATCTATATTGAAAGTATCGGCCTCCACATCGCATATAATTGGTTTCAAACCAGATTGTAAAACAGCATTAGGCACCACTACACAAGAAAAACCTTGAATAAGAACCTCATCACCCCTACTCAATCCCATCGTTTTTAAAAGTAAATATAAGGCTGTGCGTCCAGAATCAACTAACCAAATATTATTATCTACATCACCATTGTCTAAATAAACTTGGAACCACTTATGGATTTTCTGAAACACCTTTCTTTCGGAGATCCATGGAAAGACAAGCAATCGCAGTGATAACAAAGCATCTAAAATTCTATAATTTGGACCAATGTCATGGTTAACTAATTTTTTTCTGGAAAATCTCATACACCTTGTTTATACAACTAAATCAACTTTGTCAAACTACTGAAACCAATTACCAGCACTATATTAATCTGTAAATTTAAAAGCTAAAACAACAAAAATAATTTGACATAAACCAATAAAAAGTTTATAGTTTTTTCGACTAATTATTCTGATCTATGAAAAAAGTAAAAAAGGTAAATTCTAAGATTGTAAGCTTGATAGTTCTGGGACTACTAACTGTGTCAGCAATAGCTTTTAGACAAGAAGCTGGGCAAGTATTAGGTGTTACAGAAAAAATAGAAACTTCTGGAAACAGTGGAATAGGTAGCGGCGCTGCAACTATAAAAACTGATGATATAAAAAATACAGAATTTACAGGCAAAGCTTTATGGGACAAGGAGCAAATTGTAGATATAAAAACTGATAAATTCGATATAGGTCAAGAAATAATAATAACTGTTGATGATAAAGATTTCGGATATATTGTAAATGATAACAGAGACAGCTTATCTGATGAGACTATCTTAATACTAAATACTGAAACATTTATAAGATTGGGTGGTAATTTAGAGAACTCCAACACAATAGATGTAAAAGTAACAAGTACAAAATAGTGTATTTATTGACAAAAGAGAATAACTAAATTTGAATCATCTTAATGATAAAGGAAAGCAACTCAATCACAGAAGAAAAACAAAGCAAAGCTGATAAAAAACCACTGGTTGGACAGTCGCTTGCAGTTTTTAACAAAGATAATGAGGAGAACTCTAACATACTCAGACCAACCAAATTAGAAGATTATATTGGACAAAATAGACTGATTAGACAACTTGAACTAATAATCAAATCTTCAAAAATGAGAGAAGTTATACCAGAGCATATATTGTTCTATGGACAACCAGGACTAGGTAAAACAACATTAGCTAACCTAATCAGCAACGAGTTGAATATAGATATAAAAATTGTTTCAGCTCCAAGTTTACAAAAATCAGGGGATCTAGTTGGATTATTGGTAAATCTAGACAAACCAACTGTTGTATTTGTAGATGAAATACACAGATTGCGAACACAAGTAGAGGAAACTTTATATACAGCAATGGAAGATAAAAAAGTAGATCTTATAATGGGCAAGGGCACTGGAGCAACCACAGCAAGAATTGACCTGGAACCTTTTATGTTAATTGGGGCAACTACACAAGTTGGAAAATTGACAAAGCCACTTAGAGATAGATTTCCATCTGTGATGAAATTAGAACCATACACACTAGATGAAATGCTAAAATTGGTTGAAAGAACCTCAGAAATATTGAAATTGAAACTAGATCAAGGAGCAAAATTGGTAGTATGTAGAAGATCTCGCAGTGTACCACGAATTGCAAACAACATTCTAAAACGTTTCATGGATCTCCAAATAGTAAAAAAGATAAAGAAACTAACAGAGCAAGATACTTTAGATTTTTTGGAAGAGTTGGGTATTTATGAACTTGGACTAACCAAAACAGACTTGCATTTTCTCAATGCATTATTAGATGGAAGTCTTGGTATCAAAACATTGTCTGGAATACTGATGGAGGAAGCTGAAACTCTAGAATTGGTTACAGAACCATATTTAATCAATCTAGGGTTTGTAGACAAAAGTAGCAGTGGAAGGTCTCTCACACCAAAAGGTAGGAATTTTATAACAAAACATTTTAAGAATTAAAGAGAGTGTAATTCTACTATAACTCTGTTACTTGGTACAAGTCAATCAAATTAAAACCTCTGTTACTATAGTATTGTCGTGTCCCTATAGAAGAAATAACCGCAAGTTTTGTAAACTTAGCCTCTTTTGACAGATTCTTAGCTTCCTTAATAAGAGCTTTTCCAATCCCAGAATGCTGGGCTTTACCTTTTTTACTTTCTCCAACATCTACTGCTGATCCATACACATGTATCTCACGAATCATTGCACAGCCATCAAGTTCTTTGATATAAGAATGTTTATATTCTGATGGATCTATACAAATCGGTATACTCAATCGTAAAAACCCAGCTATTTGATTATCATCTGTTACATACTGTAAAAATAACTCATTGCTAAAATCAGTGTCATATCTCACAATATCTAAGTGCAGATCATCTTTACTCACTTTTTTACCACGAATTTCCCGCACACGAATATCCAATCCAGAAACCCCTTTCTCCTTCATATCATTCTGCACAAGTTGGCGAAAATTAGTTTTTTTATTACCTACCAAAATATCTGTAGATGGAATATCACGAATAATTCTAGTCAATCTACAATACTGAGGGGTTGATAAAATTGCAGACAATACAACTGATTTCAACTCTTCTTCTGAATAAGGCGCCCAACGACCATCTTTATAGTAATTTGTCAGCTCTGCAGTTTCTAATAATGAACAGGGATAAACCTTTAACTCATCAGGACAAAATCTTTTATCGGTGAACAATTTTTTGTAATCTTCTATATCAGCATTAGGACTAGAACCATATAAGTTTGCCATCCAGTGTAGGTGAATTTTAAACCCTGCTTCTCTTAATAGATTTATAGCATGGGCAGAATCTTGAACAGAATGTCCACGATGATTTTTATCCAAAACAGCATCGTTTAAACTCTGAACCCCCATTTGCACCTTTGTACAACCAAGCTTTCTAATACGCACAACCTCAGCCTCATCGATTCTATCTGGGCGAGTCTCAATAACCATTCCAATACACCTAGAGTCTGAAGATTCATTTAATCTATGACAGTCAAAAAGCTCATCCCAACTACTCTGCTCTACTGATTTATTTACCTTGTTTATCTCTTTATTTATTTCCAAAATTGTTTTATTATACCCAGAGTTATCATCTTGGTTGCGAATTATCTTTCCAGCCTGCTCTATTTCTACAGCAGCTTTTTTGTCCAATCCATTATACTCAATAAGTTCTGTATTATCTACGCCATTGCCAAAGTCATTCATAGCTTCAAAACACCTACGTATAAACCAAATCTGATAACCCTCTGGATAATACGACCATGTACCTCCAAGTATTATCAGCTCAATCTTACTTGTGCTGTGACCTATATTTTTGTATGCACGCAGTCTATCATAAACTTGCAAATAAGGATCGAAATTATTTCGCGCAGCTCTTTGGGCGCCAGGTTCATCTGAGAGATAACTCTTTGGCATCCTAATATCATTTGGACAAAAAATACACTTACCAGGACAAGGAAAAGGCTTTGTAAGAACAGTTACAGGCGTAACACCAGACTGAGTCCTAATTGGCTTCATTTGCAGTTTTTGAACTATATTTGGATCGCTTGGAAGGTTTGGGTGTTTTATTTTAACTAACTCCTCAGACCCTTTAATAATCTGCTGTTTGGAAAGAAACTTATCACTGCCCTTTATATTTTTTGCAATAATTTTGCGCAAGATATTCCAATTCATATCTTTTTTTTCTATCTCTGAAACATCATTCAAAATATTAATAATTTCTGTTTTATATTTGGTATAGTCAAAGTTATAAATACTGTTGATCGACATGATCAGATACTACACTATTTTTTGTTTTTTATCAAGAGTTGACGAGTGTAGAAAAATATGTTTATATCGGTTGCGTTCTTTTTATTTTTTAATCATTCTAAAAATGTGAAAAAAGACTACAGGGTTTGACATTATTGGTAGCTTATATTGCAATAAACGTAAGTTTCTATACATCATCATTAGAACAAAAAGAGTTATTATTTTTAAAAACAAAAAATTAAAAAAGTTCACTATCAGCAATGGTAGAAAATTTCGATGGAAGTTTGAAAAGAAGGGAGAGTGAGAATCTTTTAGTTGATTTGATAGAGAAAGAATAGAGCAAATGAGCATCTCAGAACTAGAAGAAGAGTCAGTAGCAAGCTGACGAGATACTCCAAGTACACAAGGCCTTACTATTGTAAAATAGTAGGTTTTTTTATTAGACCTCTCTCCTAATTCGCTTTTCAAGTAGAGATTCTTAAATTTATTCTAAAAACGTTCTTTTTGAAACGACTTTTACTAGTAAAACGAATTGAAAAAAGTATTTTTGATAATTTGTCAAACTTAGATTTTAGGATTTATGGGCTGGAAATGGAACTAGGAAAGGGGCCTATTGTCCAAGATCCTCCAATGTTTTCGACCAATTTATTCTATCTAAGACTTTATTAGATTCAACTATACTAGCTTTTTTTGTCAATTTTGCACTACTATCACCAACAATTGCATCATATTTTATTGTAAAAGTTGGTTTCTGAAGATTTTTAGATATAGCCTCTGCTAAGCAATCGCTAGAATCATACTTGCAACTAGCTGCAAAATTTAACCACTTTGCAAAGTTATCATCGATATCAAAAATCATATCAGCCTTTACAACTAGAGACCTTGTTACGTCAGTAGAAAGTTGTTGATCAAAGATGAAATTACCAACAGAATAAGCAATCAACTTTCCATTATAAACTTCTGTATTGTGTACTGTATGTGTATGACCACCTATTACAGCGTCTGCCCCGTTATCGATCATTAATTTATAATATTTTTGTTGTAACGAATCTGCTTTCATGCCATATTCAGCTCCTTGATGAGGCATCACAAAAGTTGGAAATAATTTGGAATATTTTGAAATTTCAGATAACTCTTCCTTTGTTGGTAAGCGGAAAACATTATGATAGCCACACAAAGCAATTGGGACATTAAAAATCGTTGTCAAAGAATCATTATTATATTCTTCCAAAATATCTTCAGATTTCATCTCTAACACTTTTTGATACTCAACTTCTGTTTTTAATTCTGAAAAACTAGCTGAACCTTCAAGTGTTACAACGTTGCAAATATTGTCCTGCTTATTATTATAATGACCAAAGTATTGAATATCGCTTTTTTCCAAATAATCCTTTGTTACCTCATAGCCCATAACATCTTCCATATTATCAGTGTGATTATTAGCAAGGCTAAAAACATCAAACCATTTTGAAGCCTCTGGCAGATACTGTGGTAAACAAGTAAACTTTAGCAACCTATCCTGTTCAGTAGATGAAAGATTTATTGGGGTTATAGGACACTCCAAATTGGCTATCCATGCTTCTTTTTCAACTTTTTGGAATGTATTCAACCCAGAAAATGGATATTGATACTTTAAACTACTGGCTTGTGACCAATCATTAACATATCTCCCCCAAAATACATCTCCCATAAAAGATAGCTTTAGGTTGACTTCATCAGGATTTGGCAAGTCTTTTTTTTCCACAGGTTTTGCAGTGTTTTCATCTATTAAGCTATGAGCATCTCCATCTACCAGATCTTTGATAGACTCCCTTGATAAGCTCAATGTTGAGTATAGTAAATTTAGAAAGAATAGAGAGCATAAAAATGCGATCACATATAAAACATCTTTTGAAGGCTTTGTCATATAATTAAACATTTCAATAAAGTTTGACAATTGTCAAGAAATATGTAAAAAGTAGTTAGCTATTAATAGCTTTTTTATATTTTTACTGTATCTACAAAGATGATAATAACAGATTCACTGTTGGCAATTTATAAGAAACAGAACAAAAGAACAAAATTCTTGGAACAAAATTTGTGACAATTACAAAAAGAGGTTGATCCAAAATTGATTTTATGATACTGAGACATTTCATTGCTCTATAGGATTCATAAAAAAATCTGCTGAAAAAACTCGCTTTCTCATGAAACAAAAATGGCACAAAGAGTAAGGAGGCGAACAGATCAAACTATAGAAGAAATTGTAAAAACTCCAAGCAAAGAATGTTACCTCGCAAAACCAGAAAAAAGAAGAAGATGGTTATTACACAATCTGGGAAAGTTAAAGAGAGGAGATATTTTGTTTCAGGGAGATAAGAAATTATTACGGGAAATACATATCAAAACTGTTGACGACCCTGTAACAAGAAAAACATTT
Organism: Patescibacteria group bacterium; assembly: GCA_029935375.1. Classification (GTDB taxonomy): domain Bacteria; phylum Patescibacteriota; class JACMRA01; order JACMRA01; family JACMRA01; genus JAOZKL01. The sequence continues at coordinate 6,398 of JAOZKL010000006.1, forward strand.
GCCCATAGATTTGCTAGATCGAACCTATCAGTAAAACAGCTAGTAGAACTGCCAAGCAGAAAACACTTAACAAAAACAAACGATTTATAATAAAATATTTTAACAGGCTTGTATATTATACAGGTCTGTTTTTTTGTGTAAAATGCTTGACAAATAACATTTTTTCAGTCACTATCCACCTATGGACGGGGATGTCCTTAGTTTGACAGTTGGACAATATAATTCTTAGATTAGGTGGTTTTTTGATTTTCCTAAAAAGTCAAAACTAAATTTAATTGCAAAAGAAAATACATTTGCTAGTCGCGTAGCGTCGTACTTGTCATTACGTGACACTGTCCCTCAGTACGCATAAGCTGTATCTGAGAGACGCATCGACTGCTGTGGGATTAGATCTGTTCCTATACAGAGCCGATTTAAATAAAAAAACAGTTCTCGTTATAAATTAAACTAGGGAATTTATAATGTACTAAAACCTAGTTCGATATCAATGTTTTTTAATTCACCTATTGATATCTAAAAACATAAAATTAAATATGTATCTAATCTGAAAAACTAAGAATTAAGTAATCCAGCTGGACGGGGGTGCAACTCCCCCCATCTCCACCAAAGAATTAAAAATATTTTACTAAAAAAGTATCAGAGTAGTTAAATCAGGCAATATCAAAGAGTATTGTGAATACAGACTCATAAAAGACTGTAACTTTTTTAACCAAAACCAATAAACTAAAAAACACAAAAATGCCAAGAATTTGTATAAGCATAGTTACATATAATCACGGACAATGTATCGAAGCGGGGCTAAAATCTCTCCAAAATATAGAGTTTGAGCAAGGAAAGTTTGATATACATATTATAGACAACGCGTCAAAAGACAATACCTGGGAAGTCTTGAACAAAATAAAAAGCAAACAGGATAATATAATATTAAACAAGTCAAATAAAAATTTAGGGTTTTCTGGAGGACATAATAAAAATATTAAAGACAACCTTAAAAACTACGATTACTTTTGGCTCTATAATCCAGATGCAATAATAAAGGATAAAAATATACTAGATGAATTGGTTAAAATATCTAAAGAAGAAAATGACAATGTTATTCTACAACCTGTTTTATATAACTTAGATGATACGATTGGAAACGCGGGCAATAAAGCACATTTTCTTGGATCTGGAGGACAAGCAACCATACAAATAAACTCCAAAACTCCTAGTAGTATAAAAATATCAGCTGTATCAGGAGCGGCTATGTTTTTGTCAAAAGAGGTGGTTAAAAAAATTGGTTACCTTGAAGATTTTTATCTCGCATACCATGAAGATGTAGAATACTCATGGCGGGCCAGTCTTTACGGTGTAGATAAAAAGTTATGTACAAAGGTTGGATTGTACCATGATCATGTTTTTGAAAGCTCAAAATTTAAGTTCTTTTTATTAGATAGAAACAAGCTATATAAAATCTTTAGTTATTATGATTTTTTATCAATAATATTTCTGATGCCATCTTTGTTACTTTTGGAAATTACAACTACAGTATTTTTTATAATGAAAGGCTGGAGGAATATAAAAATAAAGGTATATAAAGATATTTGGACAAATAGAGAAAAAATCAGAGAAACAAGAAAAAAGATTAGCAAAATCAAAAATATACAAAGCTGGCAAAGACTTACAAGTGAATTATCAGGGTCTATGAGCACTAAAGACCTGGGTAAAAACAAGATTGTAAAAACTGGTGTAAAGATTGTAAATGTATTAACCAGTATAAATTTTTATATATACAAAGTTATTATAAACATATTAGCAAAAATTAATAAAACTAAATAATATGACAAAAAAGTTGTTTAAAAGCTCTATATTATTAATATTATTACTCTTGTCTTTTTGGCTAGACAATAGCTGGTTATCTGCTCTCACTGCCGGTGTATACCTATTTGTATTTCCACTAGTTCTTACAGAATTTTTTGAGCTCTTTATAAGAAAGAGACTAGTTAAGTTAATAGAAAATAGACTATACAAAAATATAATAAGATGGACAATTGGTAGTGTGTTGCTACTCATGATATACTTTTTAAACAATGTATTTATAGGCTTTGATCCGATGGTAGCTATACCAACTATTTCAACATTTGCAATATCAACTGTAGTAATATTAAATATAAAAACAAGAAAGAAAGACGAGAAAATAAAAGTTATAAACAAATTAACCTTAAAAAACAATGCTCCAGATATAGCAGCTCTTGCAATATTTTTGGCCTCGTTTATATACGGGATTTGTCAATGGAGTGGATCTTATACACAACTAACTGACCTGATGAATCACATGACAGCATCCAACTCTCTAAACAACGGGATGTTTTCGTTCTTCCCAAACAACCTAACTCCAAGTATACAACTACCTGCATATACAACAGTATATCACACATTACTGGCAAGTTTATTAACAATTATAAAAAACGGAGATATAATCAAACTTCAGTTTCTTACTCAGATTCCTATTTTATTAACAACATATTTTGTATACAAATCTTTTATAAAGACACTTTATCCAAAAATAAACAAATGGGTTATAGCAGCAGTTTCCGCGCTAATAATAATACCAAACGGTGGAACGTTAGAATCTATTCACTATGCAATAGTACCTAATCAAATTGTATTTTTATTGTTTCCTATAATAGCCACGCTGGTACTACAAAAAAAATATAGAATAGCTATAATCACAATTATATTGTCTTCTATATTTCACTTCATCTCCACATTTATCGTACTATGTAGTATAATATTGATACTGGCTATACAGAATAAAAAAATAAAAAATATCTTACACCATAAAATTATATCCAAGATTATACCAACAACTATAATAATCTGTATAGCAATAGCTGTTATAGATCTTTTTACAAGATGGATTGGAATCCCAGACTTGCTGCTTTCTCTAACTGATGTAACGGGGATAAAAAGTGAGTTGATATCAACAGCATTAAGAGATGCAAATGAGATAAATAGTCAGAAAAAATTACTACTAAAATCATTAAGATATTACACACTCCCAATCTTAGGAATGGTTTTTATAATAACATTCCTTGGTAATTATTTTTATAAAAAAAGAATTTGGCTATTTTTACCACTAACAATATTTTTCTTGATATCACTACTGCCAGTACCTTTTTCTCATAGATTTAACACAATGCTATTAGCATTTCTAATCCCGTTGATCCCTGATTTTATACAACAGATAAAAATACCGAAAATTAACAACCAATTTTTAACAATATTTTTAGCCTTTGGATTGCTTACAATATCATCTAGTCATGTGTTCTACAATTTTGCAAGAAAACCATATCCATATTTTCAGTACAATATGTTTTCATCACAAGAAATAGAAGCTAGTCAGATTATTGCAGAAGACTTGAAAAGCCAAAATATTTCTACAGACGACGTCTATATACTATCCAATCCAAGTATGAAAATGGCAATGCAATCTATTGGAAAGATAAGAGGAAGCGGATCATACATGTCTGTAAAACAGAGAAGTGAAATTAAAGATGATCTATACTATGGCAGAACTGAATGTGAAGAACTAAGCGACGACTCATATATAGTAACAATATCATCACCAAGAACACTACAATGGTTATCCAAAAAAGATCTCGGCAATGTGTGGTACTATGACAATGAATATATTCACAATGGCAGGCAAGTTAAATTCCCAAAAGGAGCTGAAATACAAACTATTGGAAAAGTACAGTATACAATATATAAATGCCAAGAAGATGCTTGACAAAAATTGTAATAACAAACTATATAAAAAATTAATATGAAAATAATTTCACTAGTCTTGCCAATATACAATGAGAGGCAAAATATACCAAAACTATGGGAGGAGATAACAACTGTAACCAAAAAAACAAAAACTGGTTACAAATATGAATTTATCTTTATAAATGATGGAAGCTCTGATGGATCAGAATATGAATTGGAAAAATTATATAAAAACAATCAATCAAAATTTGATATAAAAATTATAAATTTCTCTAGGAATTATGGTCATCAAATAGCTGTTACAGCTGGACAAGAATATGCCAATGGAGAGATCGTTGTCATAATGGATACAGACTTGCAAGACCCTCCATCTGTAATCTTAGATATGCTAGAAAAATATGAAGAGGGCGATCATGACATTGTATACGCACAAAGAAGAAGGTATAAAACAAACTTTTTCAAAGAAAAAAGTGCTTGGATATTCTACAGATTAATGAAAAAAGTTGCAAATGTTGATATTCCTGTAGATACTGGGGATTTTAGACTAATATCCAAAAGAGTTAACGATGAAATGAAGAAGTATAACGAAAAGGCAAAGTTCTTAAGAGGGATATCATGCCTCACCGGGTTCAAACAAACCGGTGTAATGTTTGACAGAAGCGATAGATACAAAGGAAAACCATCGTACACATTCTCAAAAAGCCTGAAACTTGCCGTAGATGGTATAACGGGATTCTCAGTGACTCCTCTAAAATTTATAAGCATAATCGGATTTGGAGTTTCTATTTTTAGCTTCTTATTCGGTATTTTGTATATACCTATTACTATTATCCTGAATATTAACTGGTCTGGGTGGGTCAGTATAATGTCAGGCATTGTGTTTCTGGGTGGATTACAAATATTAATGCTTGGCATAATAGGCGAATACATAGGAAGGATATATACAGAAACATTAAACAGGCCATTGTATACAATTGACAAAAAAATCGGATTCTCTAAAACAACAAAACTAAAATGATTAAACATTTGGTAACAAAAAACAAACATTTCTTACTATACAGCTTAATAGGAGTTTCTGGAGTGTTGATAGATATCATATTATTCTTCACTCTCTTCAACATAGTTAAAATTGACGAGCAAGTTGCAAACCTAATATCCACATCTTTTGGAATACTCAATAATTTCTTACTAAATGTAAGGTTCAACTTCAAGGTCAAAAACAAACTTTTCATTAGATTCGCATCTTTCTATATGGTAGGATCTGCCGGCATCATATTGACCGCCGTTATTATATGGTTTGGTACAGAACAGTTTTCTCAAAACCCAAATACAATGAAAATATTATCATTACCAGTTGTGTTAGTATTTCAATTTGGTATCAACAAAATCACATCATTCAAAAAAGATAAACAAAAGTAATATGAAAAAAGAAAAAATATGTATCATAGGAGCTGGACTGACTGGACTGACAGCAGGGTACAAACTCTCTGAGAAGTACGATGTAACAGTTCTGGAAAAGGAAAGCCAGATCGGCGGACTTGCTGGCGGTTTTGAAATAGAAGGGGCGAATATCGAAAAGGTTTATCATCACATATTCAAAAGAGATGAAGACGCTATAAAACTAGCAAATGAAATAGGACTATCTGACAAACTAAAGTGGTTCAAAAGTTCAGTTGCAATGTATTACGATAATAAAGTATACCCGTATTCATCGTTGAAAGATTTTATGTTATTCAAGCCATTGCCGCTATTATCCAGAATAAGGCTGGGTATATCACTGTTCATATTGAAATTAGATAAAAAATGGCAAAAGTATACACAGACGACAGCTGAAAAATGGCTCATAAAATATGCAGGCAAAAAAGCATACAATATAGTTTGGAAACCACTGTTGATAGGTAAGTTTCATACATTTTCATCAAAAATATCAATGGGGTGGTTATGGGCAAGGCTACACATACGACTGAACACTAGAGACAAACAAGGAGAGTTATTAGGATACTTCGAAGGCGGGTTTATGCAAATATCCAACAACCTTAGAGACCTGATAACAAGAAATGGTGGGAAAGTAGAAACTAACCAGATGGTCGAAAGTATAACGGAAATAAAAGACAATAAAATCGTAGTAAAGACAAAAAACTCGACTGAAATATACGATAAAGTGTTGTCCACAATCCCTTCAAACATATTCGCGAAGCTAATATCCAAAAACAGTAAAATTGATAGCAAATACCTAGTAAAACTGAACAGCATAGACTATCTAGGGGCTATCTGCTTGGTGCTATCTACAGAGCAGGATTTGAGTCAGTATTACTGGCACAATATAAATGATTTGGATTTGCCATTTCTTGCGCTTTTACAGCACACCAACTTAGTGCCAAAAAAATACTACAATGGCAAGCATATATATTATCTGGGTAGTTATCTAGATGCAGACTCAGAAGAATACAAAGAAGGCGATGATAAAATCATAAGAAAATGGCTTAACGGTTTGAAAAAAGTTTTACCAGACTTCGATATCGAAAAGGTTGAAAGTACAAAAATATTCAAATTTCAAAATGCACAACATATAGTAGATATAAACTACTCAGATAAAATACCAGAGTACAAAACACCAATAAAAAATTTGTACCTATCTAATTTCTCTCAAATATATCCAGAGGACAGGGGTGTAAACTATGCGATAAAAGCAGGAAATAAAATTTCTAATATTTTATTAAAAAAATAACTATGTCAACAATATTCTCCAAAATCACTAGTAAAGTTAAAGTAAACCAAGGTATAATAATACTAAATATTATTTTCTTTATTTTAAGTTTTATTCTGATAATTACGATTCCTTTTGATAGAGCTCCGGACGAAAAAACACATTACAAATACAATATAGAATATATCATTGATCACAAAAAATTGCCAGTCTCTGGTGAGGATGATTTGGAAGCGTATTCAAGCTGTAGAGATAATAAATATGGACAAGTGCCTTGCCTCTATAGTTATACCGTTTACCCAAGTCTCAACTATGTTATGGCTTCAGGTTCTGCTGTGTTTTTCAATAAAATATTTGGAGTTAGTTACTATCTTGGGGCTAGAATGATATCACTATTTTTCGGGCTCATTTTTTTGAATTTTGTCTTTTTGATCTCAAGAGAGTTCCTAACCAAAAGACTCTCATTTTTGACCACTTTTTGTATAGCATTTATACCACAAATCTTGTTCATCTCATCATATATCAATCAAGATATTCACTCCCTAGCCTCTTCCGCCTTCTTGGGTTATACAATCATAAAAATATATAAACACGGCCTCACTATGAGACACTCAACCTATTTAGGGGCAGCAACTGGATTCATGCTTGTATCCAAATATAACTACTTTATATTACTCCCCTTTGCATTGTTATTGATTCTTTATCACATATATAAAAACTATAGTAGAACTAACATTAAGGAGCTTTCCAAAAAAGCACTCGCAACACTCTCAATTATCTTTGGAATATCGGGCTTTTGGTATATTAGAAACATAATACTCTATAAGGACATCTTGGGTCAAAATTTTGTTCTTAACAAGATGAGTGAATTTCACGAACTTGGCAGAAAACTGCCTTTCAACTTTGAGTCGTTCAAAGAAATAGTTCTCAACAAGAATTTTGCCTGGCTTGAAGGCAGTTTTAACTCATTTTTTGCTGGCTTCGATTATATGAAACTTTGGCTTCCATCTGAATTTTATACCATGATAAAAGTGTTTTTATTCATTTCAACAACTTTTATACTTTATGAGCTAATACAAAAAAAGAAGTGGAAAATGGTTGGATACTTTGTCAGTTTATTAATTTTTATACTTTTGACGATGATACTCTCTTTTTACAACTCGATTACATACGACCTACAAAGACAAGGTAGGTATCTATTTCCAATTATAATACCTTCACTAATTTGGATCTCTTATTTTATCAAAGACAATCCAAAATCTGAGATCTTTATCAAAATATTCGCAGGTATAATTGCATTAATAGTCTACCAAAGCTTCTTGTTAATACTATCTACATATTTATAGTTATTCACTATACAATTCTTGTGTAAAGTAATTCTCGTCATGAATATCATAAAGCTGGTAATCTACAATGGCTTGAATAACGACCTCAGGACCATATTTTTCTACAGCTGAAACATCAAACCCTATGTGAGACTTTTTGTAATCTACTCTAGAAAAACTCGTCTGAAAAAAAAGTAACGATCCAAATCTTGTATAGGAATCACCAAAAATCACAGCACTAGGAGCATCTTTTGATATGTTATTAACAACCCCTGATATTGTGCAATTATAATCACAATACAACTGCTCCAGTCCATCATATTCGTACTCTGGGTTGTTATTCTCAGGAAAATATTCCTGTACACTTATAAACTTTGTAATATCCCCACCCCTCATATCCTGATAAGTTATATCAAAATCATCTTTTGTAGAAACTGAAATATCAACATATTGTTTTACCACATTTGCAACTTCTGTATAACCAACAAAAGCTCCATCTGAATTCCAGTGAGTGTCTGTTTTTTTGTATATTATCTTACCTTCTTTTGCTTTGTTGTCTTTTTCTTCTATTATAACATCGTAAGGATCTACAGTTATCACATCTGTATGCGTTTCTAAATATTGCAATATCTGTCTACCTCTTGCACTAACTGACTTAGCCCCCTCTGGTAAATACTCTGGATATATTGTTCTTTTTCCTGGATATATTCCATAGACATAGATTATCCCTTTTTTCTTTAGATAATCACTTCTGGCTTGTATTTCTTTGGCATAGCTTTCTAGCTCTTGTTGAGTAAACAGACCTCTAGATCTCCATCTTTCTGGCAAAGATCTCCACCACCAACCATCCTTGGTCAGTATAGATTGATCTCCAATATTAGCATTGATATAACCCCTGCTATCAACATCATAACCAAATAATTGAGTATTAGCCATCCTTATATTTAAATCGAGTAAATTGTTGTATGATATTAGCCTATTACGAAGATTCAGATTATCTGACAAATATTGCTTATACTTATCTGGATAGTCTTTCAATTGATTGATTATGTTTTTGAATCCGATAAAATCACCTGCTTGATCATCTGTTACAATCGAAGGTTTTTGTACCAGAGTTCGCTTCTCTGTAAATTCAAAATCTTGGATAATATATAACTTTGAGTTTATATGTGGAAACGCCAATATGAACACGAATATGAATACATACAGATAATTTAGATATTTAATATTTTTATTATTAGCCATATATCTTTTATTTAATATAATTCTGGTGTGGTGTAATTATCTGATACAATCTCATAAAGGTCGTAATCTACAATCGCTTGAATAACAATATCAGGACTATATGTGTTTATAAAGTTTGTGTCAAATCCTATATACTCTCGCTTAAATGCAAGGTTGGAAAAACTCCTCTTCCAAAACGGAAGATTGCCAACTGCAGTGTATGAATCACCAAAGATTACAGCCGATACGCTATTATCCAAATCTATACAATTATTTTTGAATACTGCATACTTATCAGATCCAGACACAGGATATTGGTGTAAAGTTTCTATGCATTTGCTATTGTCACGATAAACTGGCAAATTAGTCTCTTCAAAGAAATTTTCTAATGCAACCATTTTAACAATATCTCCGCCCTTTGTATTTTCATAATTTATATCAAAATCATCTTTTGTAGAAACTGAAATATCAACATATTGTTTTACCAC
>JAOZKL010000006.1:15994-23613 GCA_029935375.1 Patescibacteria group bacterium
TTTTTTGTATATTATCTTACCTTCTTTTGCTTTGTTGTCTTTTTCTTCTATTATAGCATCGTAAGGATCTACAGTTATCACATCTGTATATGTTTCTAGATATTCCAATATCTGCCTACCTCTCATATTTACTGATTTAGCTCCCTCTGGTAGGTATTCTGGATAGACTGTTCTTTTTCCTGGATATACTCCATAAACATAAACTATTCCTTTTTTCTTTAAGTAATCACTCCTTGCTTGTATTTCTTTAGCGTAGTTTTCTAACTCTTGTTGAGTAAAATCACCTACTCTCCATTTACCAGGGATTACCTTCCACCACCAATTATCATCTGTTAGTATGGCCTTATCACTACCAGTATTGCCTTCTAAATACCCCTCACTATCAAACAAGCTCATATCTATTTCTCGATTAATAGGATCTAAGTCTTTTGAAGAGTTTGCAATGTTCTCAACTTTGTTTTTTGTTATTTGAGAAAAGCGACTTATTTTGAAATCAAAGAGTTTGTTATATGCAATCATTTTATTACGAAAATCAAGATTATCAGCCATGTATTGTTCATACAGCTCTGGATAACTTTTTAACTGATTTAGCAAACTACCAATGCCAATAAAATTATCATTTGCACCTATAATTGCAATTCCTGGTTTTTGTACTAAAGTTCGTTTTTCTGTAAATTCAAAATCGTTAATAATATTCAATCTTGAGTTTGCATATGGAAACACCAAAACTCCTACAAATACAGAAATGTATAAATAATTTAAAAATATTTTTAACTTAGATATCATAAAATTAGAATCTGAAGTAAATAAACGGATTATGTGTTTGACTAACTAGCAACATAACAGAATAAATCAAAGTTAGCAGTAAGAAAGCTCTCCTCAAAACCAATGCAGTTACGCTAATATAGTTTTTCTTGCTCTCTAAATATGTAAAAAAATTCTTGGCAACCGGAGTACTAAAGAAAATACCAAAAATCATAATAAGGATAAATCTGAAGTCAATGTAGTTCATAAATCCTACAAAATCCCAGTTCAAAATCATCGCCTTAATATAACTAAGTGCATGCCTGAGACTGTCCGCACGGAAGAAAACCCAGTTAAATAAAATCACCAATAGAGCATAAACATGACTAAATCCGACCCAATGTTTTTTTAATAACTCACCAAGAAACAACCTCTCTATCATCACAGCTGCTCCGTTAAAAATACCCCATATTACAAAGTTCCAACTAGCTCCATGCCAAATACCTGTTAATAAAAACACAACACCAAGATTGAAATAAACTTGATAATCTTTTACTCTACTACCTCCCAGTGGAATATAAACATATTCACGAAACCAACTACCTAATGAAATATTCCAACGACGCCAAAATTCGCCAATATTTTTGGAAATATATGGGAAGTTAAAATTTTCAACGAATTTGAATCCAAGCATTCTACCGATCCCAATAGCCATGTCTGAATATCCAGAAAAATCAAAATAAATCTGTATAGAGTATGCAATCACACCAAGCCATGCAAGCGGAGCTGTAAGATCCCCTCCGGTAAGACTAAAAATATCATCTACAAAAACACTTACCCCATTTGCAATTATTACCTTCTTTGCCAAGCCTATCAGGAACCTATCAATGCCATAAACATACGCTTTCAATGTTATTATTCGTGACTTCAGAGCTTCTTTGATATCATTAAACTGCACAATCGGACCTGCTATAAGCTGTGGAAACAATGTAATATACAAACCAAGATCTAGTGGATTGCGAACAGCTTTAGATTTTTTGGTATAAACATCAGCTATATATGAAATTGCTTGAAATGTAAAAAATGAAATACCAATAGGCAGGTGAACAGGGTCGTTTTGAAACGATACATCAAAAACTTCTGAAGCTTTGTTTATATTCGCAAGGATAAAATTGAAATACTTATAAAATCCAAGTAATAAAAGATTGCCAGCTATGCCAAGCCATAGTATTTTTTTTCTATGAGTTGAGATTTTCTTCCAATCCATTGCCAAAGCAACGAAGTAGTTAAATACAATTGAAAGAAGTATAACATAGGAATATTCCTGCTCTCCCCAAATATAAAAAAACAAACTAGATAACAACAGCCAAATATTTCTAAACTTTGGATTGATAAAGAAATTAACCAGTAGAACGACTGGTAAAAATACGAAAAGAAATGTTAGTGAACTAAAAAGCATAGATTATAAGCTGTTAATTTTATTCAACCCTGTCAATTCCCCAATTATTAGCATTTGTACGATATAACTGCTCTTCTGCCAAGCGACGATTAGCACGACTCAATCTGGCCATAAAAGCAAAGAGTATAACCTGAGCTCCTATAACCATAGAACTAATAGAACTGATCAATAGAGTAAGGTGGTCTTGAGACCCAACATTGTTAACATTAACAAGGTAAAGACGAATGAATGTTAAGCCAACACCAGAGACAAAGAAGAGTCCTCCTAATTTCAATAAAACAGATAGACTTTTATAAACCAATAAATTATCAATAATGACACCTGCAGAGCGAACCACATATTTCTTTATTGACTTGATCAGCCTCGATGGGCGAACTGCCTCATTAGGTGTTATTTCTACAAGCTCCAAATTCAAGCCTTTGTTTTCTGCCTGTATAAGATACTCCAATGGAGCTGCATATTCTGATAACAATTGTATACGAGCGATAGCCTCCATACTTAGAGCTCTGTACCCACTAGACGCATCATCAATCTTACGACCTGCAACTACACTTACCATCCAAGCCCCAAGTCCTTGAAGAAGTTTCTTGACACCAGTTGTGTGCTTAACATCAGAAACAGGCCTTTGACCGTGTACAATATCAGCTTTTTTGTTCAGAATGGGAGATATCAATTTTGGAATATCAACAGGATCGTGTTGGTCATCAGCGTCCATGTTGATAAGAATATCAGCTCCTAAACGATTGGCTATATATAACCCATAATTTAACGTGAAAGGAACTCCCTTGTTTCCATGATTTCTATAAACATGATTTGCTCCTAATTTTTTTGCTACAGCAACTGTATTATCAGTACTCCCGTCATCAATAACCAAAGTTTCAATAATATCAATTCCTTTAAGCTTTTTGGGAAGTTTATTAAAAACAATGTGCAAATTCTCTTCTTCATTAAGACAATTAATTTCTATAATTAGCTTAACTTTCTTATTTTTGTCCGATACCATAATATAATATATTTTGTGACTTTAGAGACTCTTTGTCCAGACAGTTTCTACCATCTACAACTAACTCAATCTTCTTCCATGTATCAATAGATGCATTTACAAACTCACTATGATTAGTAGCCAATATAACAGCATCGCAATCATCCATAAATGATTCTAGATCTTTGTGAGTAGACATACCTGGCAAGAATGGATCATACACCCTAAGGTCAGCTTCGTATTCCTTCTCCAATACTTTTATCATCTTCAACGAAGGGCTTTCACGCATATCACCAATATCAGCTTTGAATGACAATCCCATTATACCAATCTTACTACCTTTTATAGATTTTTCTAGTTTATTTAGACCTCGGAGCAACTTGTCTATAGTGTATAGAGGCATAGAGTTGTTTGTTTCTCTAGCCATTTTTAGGAACTTATGATCAAAGCCAGATTTCTTTGCCCGCTCAATCAAGTAATACGGATCAACAGGAATACAGTGACCACCTACTCCACAACCTGGATAATGAGCCATAAATGCAAACGGTTTGTTTGAAGCTCCTTTTATAACATTTGGCAGATTAATACCCATGGCGTCAAAAGATTTTGCAAGCTCGTTTACGTATGCAATGTTTATATCACGAAATGTATTTTCTATTATTTTAGTAGCCTCTGCTTCCTTGATAGTATCCATCACATTAACCTCTGCATCTAAGAAAGACCTATAAAAATCAGCTAGTTTTTCTGCCCCTTCCATAGTAAGGGCTCCAATGTTCCTACTAATATTAGTAACGTTCCATACTGGATCACCTGGATTGATTCTTTCTGGACAATGAGCTAGTTCAAAATCCACACCGCCTTTCATACCAGTTTCTTGCTCCATAACTGGAAGAACTTCTTCTTCACAAACACCCGGATTGATAGTAGACTCTACAATCAGTGATTGACCAGCTCCTTTTTTGATATATTTACATATTGTTTTTGTAGCTGCTCTAACAATACCAATATTTGGATTAAAATTCTCATCAACTGGCGTAGGCACTGCAACTATATATATACTACAACCCTCTAAAATATCATCTTTTGTGGAAACTTTTATATCGACAGTTTTGATAGCTTCTTCAGCAAATTCATCCTCAACCGGGGATTTTCTATCTCTTATTGAATTAATCTTTTCTTCTGAAAGATCGAACCCTACCACTTCATATAGAGGGCTTTTTGCTATTGCACAAGCTAACGGGAATCCAACGTATCCCAAGCCAACTATGGCAACTTTTGTTTTTCCTTTAGTCATAATAAATTCTTAATATAAATTGATAACAAATTTATTCATTTTAGTCAAATATTAAACTATCTCAAAAAATATATAGAAATAGAATCGCTAGTTAAAATCGGCTGTATAAATTCTTGCAGATTTTTATTTAATCCATGTGACTGACTAAAACTAACCGAATCAACCACAAAATAATCAATACTACTTTCATCCAAAATAGCTTTGAATTTGACGTAATCCTCTTGCGTCACATCTACAATAGAAGAAAAATATATTGATTTGGAAACAATGTGAGTATTTTTTGTATCAACAGAGTCTTTATTGTTATCAGACGACAATGGCAAAAGATTACAATTAGTAGATGATAGTATTGGATTTATAATAATATTATTATTACTAAATGACGTTTTAACCTTTTTATGATTCGGCAGGTAAAAAATATTATCATCTTTACAAGTGTCAGCTAGTTGGCTATAAGCCTCTGGCCATTGTATATAATTGAGAGACTTAGACAAAACTGTAAAAGGCAAAAATGAGCTTATAAAAATTATAGAAATTATAGCTACAGTAGTTATGCGCAACTTCTCTGCATACATCCATAAATAGAGTAAAAGCAATAATAATCCTACACTGAAAACACTGAAAAATAAACCAGATTGTACAAAAGAAAACCTTTCAAAAAACCAAGAATTTATAAAATGAAGAGGCGGAACAAGTCCAAAACTAAGCAAAAGACCTGACCCAGTTAGAACAAGTGCAAATAATCCAATAAGATTAAATTTACTCCTTGTAATTATTATATATACACCAAAGATGGTAACGAATAAGAGCAATATCGATGTAATAATATTAGTTACTGAATTGAAGTAATGACTAAAATTAGTAAAAAATGAAAGGCTGTTACGTGCAACTAAGTTCTCTGAAAAAGTAGAAAAATTATATGCTCCAGCTCCTAACAATGCTTGAAAAAACTGTACTCCTCCATTTGAGTGCAATCCAAAAGATCTAACACTATTAAACAAGTCTTTAATACCCTCAAATCGTGCGAGCTCAACATGAGAAAGATAATAGACACTATAAAGTATTGGTGTAATTATGATAAAAAAAGTAGATATTATATTTTTATATAACAACTTTGAAAACTGCAATAAACCACCTTCTGTTCCCCAGTATGCTTGTAATAGCTTGATAGTTAAATATAAGAATCCAATAATTATACTAATTGCAGCAAAAATAAAATGAGAAACGCTAACCAAAGCCAGTGAAAATAAAACAAAAGAGCTTTTTAAAATAATGGTCGGCGTTAGATCAAGAATATTCTTGAAAAAATATATAACATAATAAATGACGAATGGAAATAACAAATGCCCAGCTAAAACAGATATATCTCCCATTAGAAAGTGTTCGTAAGTCCAAGAATTAAAAACATAAAACAAACTAAGTAAAAGTAAAAAAACATCACTAATACCAACCTTATATCTCTGACTTATTTCCAAAATTATATAAACCTTACGCAAGGAGATGAAAACTAAATACCCGCCAAACACAAAGATGACTTGTAACAAAAATGAGTAAACAGCTGAAACTGAAGAAAACACTGATAAGAGGTTGCCAATACCATAAAAAAACCAATCAAAAGATATTGGACTTATTGACAAGTTAACTAATTCTGATGGGTGAAAATTACGAAAAGAAGGAGTTAGCCTGAAATTAAAAGATATGAAGGACAAAACTGTAAAAACTGTAAAAATCAACCAAGACTGCAAACGATAACCCAATAGTTTATATATACTCTTATTGATAGGAGCTCCTACCTTGTTCTGTTGTTTTTCTGGTATGGATTTGAACACAACCTCAGATGATCCATCAAGATCCACCACTATAGTCATCAAATCACTACTTCCTTTTTTCATACGAACTATAAATAAAACTTGCGTCAAACTGTTATTTTTGTCAAGAAGCCTTTAGAATTTTTATATACAATTACTAAAAAGAGGTCTAAAAAAGTTATATAAAACCTCCATATGTTATTTAATAGAAATAAAAATGACAATATTGACAAAACTTAAGACTTTGTACACCTTCATACTTATCTATGATAATCAAATTGTTTACAGTAGCTGGAACTGGATTAAATGTACAAAAAGTTGAAGTTGAAGTAGATACAAATAATGGATTACCTGCTGTTACAGTGGTTGGATTGCCAGACAAAGCTGTCCAAGAAAGCAAAGAAAGAATACGATCGGCAATAAAACAAAGCGGCATTGAGTTTCCAATGGAAAAAATTATTATCAATTTAGCACCAGCTGATATCGCAAAAAGTGGGACCTCATTTGACCTCCCCATGGCTGTCGGAATACTTCAATCCAGCGGAGAGATAAGGAAACAAGATATGCAAAAGAGGGTGATAATCGGAGAGCTTGCCCTAAATGGAAATGTCCGTGCAATAAACGGCGTGTTGAGTACTTGTCTATGGGCTAGAAAAAATGGCATTGAAGAAGTTTTTATCCCAGCAGAAAATGAACAAGAGGGAGCTTTGGTTAAAAATATAAAAGTATATGCAATCAATAATTTAAAAGATATTATACAACACCTCAATGGTAAAGAGAAATTGGAACCAATTGAACCAATAGATATAGAATCTCTAGGAGAGAAAGAAGATATAAAAAATTCTGATGGATTGTATCATAATGACATGGCGTATGTAAAAGGGCAGAAAGTTGCAAAACGAGCACTAGAAATTGCCGCTGCCGGCGGACATAACACACTATTTATCGGGGTTCCAGGAAGTGGAAAGACACTGTTGGCTAGAAGTTATCCAACGATATTGCCACGAATGACGGAAGATGAAATACTAGAAACCACTCAGATATATTCCAGCTGTGGACTACTGAGAGATGGCAAAATAATAACAAAAAGGCCTTTTCGTGGACCACACCATTCTTCATCACATGTTGCACTAGTTGGAGGTGGAAGCAAGCTTAGACCAGGAGAGATCTCACTTGCACATAGAGGAGTTTTGTTTTTGGATGAGTTTCCAGAATTCAAAAGGGAGACGATTGAAGTCTTGCGACAGCCACTAGAAGATGGTTTTGTAACAATTTCTAGAGCTAGTGGATCTGCAACATACCCATCTAGATTTTATTTACTTGCTGCTGCTT
>JAOZKL010000037.1 GCA_029935375.1 Patescibacteria group bacterium
TGTTGCGAGGGCTGGGGTGGATACAATTAGTAGAAGTACTAGGGTTAAAGTGGTGGTGATTTTGAAAATCGGACTTCTAAAGCATGATTTCATAGATAAGGAGTAATTATATCTGGTCTAGCATAGTTTAGAATAATTTTCAAGTGATTAAATATTGACAAGTTTGATTTTAAACACTATCCTGAAAAAAGAATGAAAAATATAAAGGCTCTCTCAGATCACCTCAACAAAAACCCAAAAAAAGCAGCTTGGAGACAAGCTTATGTTTATCAGATTATCCACAAAAGCGTTGAAGATTTTATCAATGACGAGTTAACTACAGACCAAAAAGATATATTTATTACAACGGTCAAAGAAGATAAAAACATCTCAGTAACAATAAAAATAAAAAATAAAAGCTTTACACCTTGGTTGAAGATAAACGAAGGTAAGATAAAAAATATTATCAAAGAAGAGCTTGTCTCAAAAAATATTTTAGGCGAAAAACAAGAACTAGAGCTAAAAATAAAATAATACCACCTAATCCAAAACAAGCTCTCCACGAGTAAGCCACCGCTGATCTGGTATCCAACCTTGACCACGAATATAATGACTAACACAGGTTTGGAGTGTTATAACACGACGATCTTCAAAAACATTGCCACCTCCTTTTTTGTAACCATATGCAGTGTTTGCATCATCATATGCAATCAATTTTGTTTCAAATACTTTGAATTTTAACTTGCGACCATATTGATCATAAACATAAAATATTTCTCCAACTTTGCTTTTAGGAGTCTGCTTCAAGGCCTTAAATACATAATTCCACGGACTGATGATAGATGCATAATTTGCACTGTGCCCAATAAGGTATGAATTGCCTAACTCTCCAGGAGGAGGACTGACAACCCCACCAAGATGAACCGCCCCATCTTTTAACATTTTTAATACAGGAGTTGATGTATAATTACCGTTATAAGCAGCATTTGGATCTTCAATAATAGGGTTTCTATAATCTATAGAGCCGTCTGCTTTAGTGTGGAACATATGCTCATCTCTCGCCCAAATTATTGGAGCATCTATACGATGAGCTGGATATACTATTCTATTTGCTCTCTCTGGATTGCTAGGAATTGGTATCAGATCACTCAACGATGGCACCGCACTTTCCTCAGAAGTTTCAACCTCCGTAGTGCTAAAATCCACCGTAGGTTTGGACATTATAAACCCAAGATTGTTATAATACTCTCGCTCCTGACCAGTAGAAACAACCACCCCATCATCATCAATATAGACCGGCATTGATTTGCCATTTACCCTTGGATTTGTATGACTATGAAAAACCTTCTCTATTATGATAGATTCTGGCTCGATTATATCTCCAAGTTTTTTTGCCAAAGCAGTGTGTTGAACAACATTGAACGAGAGGGAATCCTCTGGAATAACAACAGCTGCAGACCCAAGATTATCTGAACGAAATACAAACAAGGATAAAATAATCACAACAAAAGCATAAAACCTGTATCTATATCTCCATATTTTACGGAGCTTGAACCTCTTTTTTGTTTTATAACTCATATTATAATATCAATATATAGTATACTGCAAAATAGAACTCTTTGCAATTAACCTACAACTAGAGCTTCTTAATATCACTGACAGCGACTAATATCATCAGTCCAATCATTAGCAGCATTGTCAATGTGATTGCAATTGCCTCTACTTTTTTGCTTCTTTTACCAGTTATCTTGTTTATAGTTAGTATCAAGATACGACCACCATCAAGAGCAGGGATTGGAACCAAATTAAAGACAGCTAAAAATACTGAAATAGTAGCCATAGCATATAATATCAATGCGATACCTCCTTGTTCAAATATCTGAGAACCAAGATTGCCTATGCCAATAGGACCACTAACCTGTTTTAATATTTCCTTTTCCTGATCAGTTGCAGATGGCAATAAAGCTGTAAATATATCTCCTACACTCTTAACTGTTTCTTTAAAAGTCCAAACTGTTTCGTCATATCCAGATCCAATAGTTCCCCAAAATCCTTCCCCCTCATATTCTAGTGTATACATTGGTATAACCCCTATTTTGTAACGATCATCATCTTCAGATTTTTCTGCCGTAATTATAGTAACCTCGTTTGTATCAGTTTTATTGCTCTTATATTCTACAATAACTTCGCTAGGACCATTATCATTAACAAGATCTGTAAACTCTTGGAAACTGAATATATCTTTTGCACTTCTGTCATCATATCTAACTATCTCATCTCCGGGCTCTAGACCTGCCTTATCTGCGGGACTATCTTTGATAATGCCTTGTAAAAAGAATCCTTCTGAAACAATTGTAGTGTCTTGCCTCAACTGCTCAGCATAGTCAATATCTGTTACATTCTTTTTGATTGTAGAGAAACCAAGTATCATCGATAGCATTATCCATGCAAATAAAAGGTTGAATATAATACCACCCAACATTATCAGCACCTTTTGCCAGTATTTTTTGTTAAATAGGACATGTTTGGAGGAAAGCTTTGCATCGTACTCCCACTCTATTAATGTCTTTAATTGTTTCAACAACGAGTCTGTAGCTTCTATCTTTCTCTTTTTTAATTGGATTTCAAACTCTTTCCACTTATCAGTATAATCTATGTTATTCTCTTCCAAGAAAAATTGCAACTCACGATTAGATATTATCTCACTAGTCCTATTCTCTATATATTCCAACTTTGCCTTTGCTGCGTCTTTCAGGCTCATATCTTTTGCCTCGTCTATAGCATCGTGATCACCATAAATTTTGGCAAAACCACCAAGTGGCAACCAGTTAATAGACCATACTATCCCCTTCCATTTTTTATAAAAAGCTCTAGGAGGCAACCCTATACCATATTCCAAAACCTTGACCTTGAACAATCTAGCAAAGAGCAAATGTCCAAACTCGTGTATAGCTACCAATGGTATTAATAAAACTATAAACCAAAACGAAATCTCCAATATCTTCATTATCACATCAACAACAATTTCCATAAATATGTATTTTAATTATAAAACAAAGCTAAGTTAGACAATCAAAATTGTCAAGAGGATGTAATTTTCAATCAAGCTGGAGACCATTCTTGGTTAAATACTTTATTATTCCATGCGAAAATGACTTTTTTACAGTGTGATGTAAAACAGCATCAGATGCCCTATCCATTAAAGATATCTGAGATTTTAGTAAGTTATTACTATTTTCCTCTAACAATGAAATCTCGTCAAAAGGTATTCTTGCCCAGATTTTATCTATATTTTTATTATTCTTTAACTGAGGAGCTTGCCAATATTCTTTTTCATTACAATCTTTTAATATTTGATGTAAACGTTTTTTTAAATCATACTCCAAAACAGACTCCTCTAATAAAAGTTCAATATATTCACTACTTAGCCTAAAAAAATATACAGCCCCTACGCTCAAAACAATAATATCTTGAAATAAAGTAACTCCCCAAAAACTATTATCTACATTATCAGCTTCTCCTATCAATCTAGATAAATATTCAACTGTTATTAATCTATCTTTAGAGTTTGGCACAAGTCTTTCGAAAACTGATGCTGCGGATTCGATAGACTCCCGATCAATAGTTGTACGATTTGTAATCATAGATAATAACTGAAGCAGACAATCGAAATTGTCAAGAGCGGCAATATCCATTTCAATTAAAAATAAAATTATCCAAATCAGCCAACAATCAGATGATAATATTAATATGACAAACTATGACTAATTAAATACGAGTACCTATTGACAAAGTACAAAAAATATCCATATATAATTTCATACTTTATTTTATAAAAAATTATGATCTCATACAAATCTGTAAAAACACTAAAAGGCCCATTAGTATTCATTGAAAATACCGAAAAAGTTGGTTTTCAAGAAATTGTATCTATAAAAGACCCTAATGGCAAACAATCCTTTGGACAAGTAATCGCACTAGAGGGTGCAACAGCTGTTGTTCAGTTATTTGAAGACGCTGCAGGGCTACAAATTGAAGGTGCTGAAGCAATATTTACAGGAGAAACCAAAAAAGTTGGGCTATCACCATCTATCCTTGGACGAAT
Organism: Patescibacteria group bacterium; assembly: GCA_029935375.1. Classification (GTDB taxonomy): domain Bacteria; phylum Patescibacteriota; class JACMRA01; order JACMRA01; family JACMRA01; genus JAOZKL01. The sequence continues at coordinate 4,085 of JAOZKL010000037.1, forward strand.
ATTCAATGGATATGGAGACCCAATTGATGGCAAAAACCCTATAATTGAAGGAGAGAAATGGGATGTAAACGGTGTCCTACCACTAAAATACAAAGATATAAACGGAGGAGCTATCAACCCAGCTGCTCGTGAAGAACCAAACGACTTTATCCAAACTGGGATATCTGCAATTGACCTTACCAACACAGTTGTAAAAGGACAAAAGATCCCTATTTTCTCTGGAAATGGACTGCCAGATCTAGAATTACTAGCACAAATTGCCAGCCAAGCTAGGACAAACAACGCAGACGACAAGTTCGTTGTAGTGGTTGCAGGAATGGGAATAACAAACGATAACTATAAGTACTTAAAAGGCGAAATGGAAAAGAGTGGAGCGCTTGCACGTTCTGTAATGTTTGTAAATCTTGCTTCTGACCCAGTTGTAGAAAGGATCCTTACACCTAGACTTGCACTAACAGTTTCTGAATATTTGGCTTACGAGCTTGGATTCTCTGTTCTTACATTGATGTTTGATATGAGTAACTATGCAAATGCACTGCGTGAGGTGTCAGCTGCCAGAAACGAAATCCCTGGCCGTGCGGGATACCCCGGTTACCTATACACAGATCTCGCAGGAATGTACGAAAGAGCCGGAACCGTACAAGGAAAAAAAGGAAGTATTACACAAATCCCTATCCTAACGATGCCAAACGATGACAAAACTCATCCAATCCCAGATCTTACTGGATATATTACAGAAGGGCAAATCTCACTAGACAGATCTCTACACAAAAAAGGCATCTACCCAAATATTGACATACACAAATCTCTAAGTCGTCTAAAAGACAAAGGGCAAGGAGAAGGTAAAACCCGTGAAGATCATGACAAAGTTGCAGATCAAGTCTTTGCATCGCTAGCTGAAGGTCTACGACAAGAGGAGCTCGCACTAGTACTTGGTAAAGACTCACTAACAGAAACAGGTCGTAAATACTTAGAGTTTAACAAAGCCTACTATGAAAAATTCCTAAACCAAGGAAAAGTAAACAGAAGCATAGAAGAAACTCTAGATATATCTTGGGATATATTGTCTATCTTACCTCGTGAAGAACTAAAGAAAGTAAAAGACGAACTGGTCGAAAAATACGGTCCAAATATTAAATAAAAAAATATTCTTCAACTCCCTAATCTGGGAGTTTTTTTGTATCCAAAATATAATAAAATAAAACAAGCCTATGCCAAAAATTGAAGAAAACACACTACTGAGCAAATACACAACATGGCAAATTGGAGGAAAGGCGGATATACTAGTAGAGGTAGAAAGTGCTAAAGAACTACTAGCAACTATCCAGACAGCTGTAGAGCAAAACACTCCATATACAATTTTGGGCGGAGGATCCAATGTATTGATATCTGACGATGGCATCAGAGGGGTTGTGATAATCAACAAATCCAACAAAATAACAATCATAGGTGGCGAAGAGGAAATACATATTATAAATGACAAAGTAGAAGAAACTAGACACAAGGAAATTGACACAGAAAAGTTTTATACATTCCAAGATCTAGACTTTGCAGAGAGCGGAAAAGAGACAATAATCGAGCTAGGCTCTGGCACTGGCCTGGCATTTGCAATCAGACAAACCCTACGAGAAGGTCTAAGTGGGCTACAATGGTTCAGCGGAATACCCGGAACTGTTGGAGGGGCGCTATTCAACAATATCCACGGTGGCACTCATCACTTTTCTGAGTATTTTGACTCTGCTGTGATATACGACCCAGAGACCAACAAGACCAAAACAGTACAAAAAGAATTTTTTGAGTTTGGGTACGATGACAGCGTATTGAGAAATAACAAAGGTATAATCGTACTGACTATTAGACTGAAACTATACAAAGGAGATAACAAGCAAAACGAACATGCAAAATGGACTGCAAAAGAGTGGGCAAAACGCAAAAAGAGCCAACCACAAATGACATGTGGCTGTGTATTCAAAAACATCTCTGAAAAAGACAAACAAAGATGCAAACTACCTACCGCAAGCGCTGGATACATAATAGACAAAGAGCTGGGGCTAGTGGGCAAACAGATTGGCAATGCGATAGTTTCTGACAAACATGCTAACTTTATAGAAAACATTGATAAAAAAGCGACAGCAAACAATGTAATGAAGCTAATAGAACTTATACAAACAAAAACTAGAGAAAAACTTGGCATTGAGCTAGAGACAGAAATCAGCTTTCTTGGATTTGATGAGGAATAACTGCAACGATAAAACCAAAAACCTTTGACAACTGACACAAACATAGTTATAATATATACATGTATCTGTTGGGTGTGGATGGTGGTAGCACAAAGATTGACTTTCTGGTTACTGACCTGAAGGGCAAAAAAGTCTTTGAACACAGGATATACTCTGGCTCCAACCTCAAATATGTCGGACCTGACAATGTGATAAAAAACCTGCAAAAGGGATTTGAGATTATAGAAGCAAACTCTGGCATACAACTGCAAGATATCTCATCTGCATATCTGGGCATAGCAGAATGTGGCGAGCACAGTGGCATATTGGGTAGAGACGATGTAATGGAATTTGTAAAACAACACCTACACAACTTTGTGCTGGCAGACGACCAATTCTCTGTCTTTTACTCTATCGCAAACAGTCCAAACGGAGTGCTGGCCAATGCAGGCACAGGCTCCAATATCAACAGGTTCCACAATGGACTAAGCAGAACCTACAAATCGCTTGGGCACGGCGGAAGAGACTTTGGTAAGCTAATATTACTAAAAATAAAATACGGAGTAATCACACCCAAGCATGCAACCTACAAAGTAATAGAAGAATTTCTGGAGGAGAAGCCAGAGGACTTTTACCACGACCTCAGCCCATCAGATTATATCATCCACCCAAAGATTACGCAACTGGCAAAGACCTTGCATGTAGCAGGCAAAACAAACCCAAAGATCCTGCAAGAGCTCAAAGAAACCCTAGTAATGATAGCTGGCAGATGGGGATCCAAAATATCTGCATACTGCTATGCCAATTTCAACTACAAACCAGAGGAAGAGTTTGACATCGTGCTAACTGGCGGAATGTGGGGCTGGACAATTATAAAAGACATCGCAGTACAAGAGATTGCAAGAGTATTCCCAAAGGCAAAGATACTGCACAAACCAGACATCAAGCCAGTGGTAGGCTGTGTCAAACTGGCTGGGGGGAAGCTCAAAAATCAGTAAACAGAATTACCTCCGCTGTGACCGCCAACATCTAACAACTCTAAAACCTGAACTTCTTTTCCTGAATAATCCCAAATAATTCTGATATCTCCATTCACACGACTAGAGAAAAAACCTTCAACTTTGTGCGTTTTTAGTTTGCTTGCATGCGGATTGATAGATAAAATCTTGATTGTATCGATAATCTCAATTCTCAAAAGACTGTTTTTCTTTGTCAATTTAGATAATTTTCTGTCAAAGTACTTGGTAGTTATGATTTTGAACATATTAACTACAGCTTTGAAAAGTGTTTCTCAATTTCCTTTTCGCCAGAAAGTGGGGTATAATCACCATTCTGTATATCTTGTTTGGATTGACTGATACCGTATTTTTCTTCGTCAGTCAAACTATCCTCTGTGATTGTCTTCGACAGGGAGACCTTTATCAGCTCCGAATCGTCCAACAGTGGGTATTGCCGTTGCATTATATCCAAAGCCTGCTGAATCTGAGGAGTTTTTGTAATTCTGATTTGCTGTAGTTTTGCCATAAGAATGTAATGAAATGTATTTGCTACATATATTATACACCAAATGCTATAAGCTGTCAAGGGTTGGGCTAGTAAGGTTTTTTGGATTTAGCTTGTCATTTTTCCAGTTCGTTGGATTGTTTTCAATATATTCTCTGACTCTCCGCAAGTCGTTGTGGTCTCTTACGATATGATCATAAAATGACTTTTGCCAGAATTTGTAGGGATTAAACCCATCGATTCGTAGAGGCGAGCCTGTCTCGCCAGTGTT